>JAYTXW010000150.1:0-3154 GCA_043742745.1 Sphingomonadaceae bacterium | reverse complement strand
CCAATGGCCACCCGATGAGCCGCATCGACGAACTCATGCCATGGGCGTACCCGAAAAAGTCAAGCTGAGGCGCGCAACGGGAACCAGCCACCGCTTACATTTCATCATGAAGACGCAGCCGCAGGCGGCGATCTCGAAGGTTGTCATCGAACGTCCGGCTAAGCTGTGCCGCGTGTCGATTTATGCCGCGCGCCCGGGTGTCATCATCGGCAAGAAGGGCGCGGACATCGAGAAACTTCGCCAGCAGATCGCGACGATGACCAAGAGCGACGTCTCGCTCAACATTGTCGAACTCCGCAAGCCTGAAGTCGATGCGCGCTTCGTCGCGCAGGGGATCGCCGATCAGCTCGAGCGCCGTATTGCCTTCCGTCGGGCGATGAAGCGCGCAGTCTAGTCGGCAGTGCGTCTCGGCGCTGAGGGTATCAAGGTGTCGTGCGGCGGGCGCCTTGGCGGGGCCGAGATCGCGTGGAGCGAGCAGTATCGCGAAGGGCATTTGTCGTGATGCTTGCCGTGACGAGTTCGCGGTAACCGTCAATCACGAGCACGGCGTGCGTCGGTCGCGGTCGCGATCCCCCCACGATGTCACAACGATTGCGATCATCGCGCTTCCGTCCCATCTTGGCGAGTATGAGAGATTCTGCCGTTGTCGCCGACACCAACCCCGATCTGAAGACCCTGCGGCGCTTCCTGCCGTATCTGTGGCCCGCCGACGCGCCCGCGCTTCGTCACCGCGTGCTGTGGTCGATGCTGCTTCTAGGCGCTGGCCTGTCAGTCAAATATGCGATGTCGTTTACTTTGGCCGGCGCGATTACGCGGATGAGCGCAGGTAGCCGGGTCACCCCGGTTGTCGTGGTCGCCATCGCCCTCGTCGTCGCCTATGCCGCCGCGCGCTTTGGCCAGGTCCTGTTCGACAACGTCCGCAACGCCGTGTTCGAGCGTGTCGGTCAGACGGCGGCGCGGCACTTAAGCCAGGACGTCTTCGTCCATATCCACAAACTGTCGCTGCGCTTCCACCTTGAGCGGCGGACGGGTGCGCTGACCCGCGTCGTCGAGCGCGGGACCAAGAGCATCGACACGATGCTGTACTTCATCCTGTTCAACATCTTCCCGACCGTCCTCGATCTCGCCGCGACGTCGATCATCTTTGGCGTCAAGTTCGGCCTTGGGCTGGTTGCGGCGACCCTCGTCATGTCGGCGGGCTACGTGTGGTTCACCCAAAAGGTCACGAACTGGCGCAACGCACTCCGCCGCGAGATGGTGACCCACGACAATAAGGCGACTGCGCGCGCCGTCGATGCCCTGCTCAATTACGAAACCGTCAAATATTTCAACGCCGAGGCGCACGAAGCGCGCGGTTACGGTACGGCGATGAATCAGTGGACCGAGGCGGCGATCAAGAACCAGAACTCACTATCGTGGCTCAACATCGGCCAGTCGGCGATCACCAACCTGATGATGGGCGGCGCGCTAGCCTACTCCGTCTGGGGGTGGAGCACGGGGCGCTTCGCGGTCGGCGATGTCGTCCTCATCCAGACGCTGCTGACTCAGTTGTTTCGCCCGCTCGATATGCTCGGCATGGTCTACCGCGAGATCAAGCAGGGGCTGATCGACATGGAGGCGATGTTCAAGCTGCTCGATACCGAGGCCGAGATTGCTGACGACCCCGGGGCGAAGCCGCTCGTCATCAGCGGGGGCGAGGTCCGCTTCGACCACGTCGACTTCGCCTATGACGCCCGCCGCGCGATCCTCCACGACGTGTCGTTCACCATTCCTGCCGGTCGCAAGGTCGCCGTCGTCGGCCATTCGGGGGCGGGCAAATCGACGCTGAGCCGCATCCTCTACCGCTTCTACGACATCGGCGCGGGCGCGGTGACGATCGATGGGCAGGACCTGCGCGCCGTGACGCAGGAAAGCCTGCGCCGCGCAATCGGCATCGTCCCGCAGGACACCGTCCTGTTCAACGACACGATCGGCTATAACATTGGCTATGGCCGCGCGAACGCGACCCAGGCGCAGATCGAGGCGGCAGCGAAGGAAGCGGCGATCCACGACTTCATCGTCGGCCTGCCCGACGGCTACAACGCCACCGTCGGTGAGCGCGGGCTGAAGCTGTCGGGCGGCGAGAAGCAGCGCGTCGCCATCGCCCGCACCATCCTCAAGGACCCGGCAATCCTCATCCTTGACGAGGCAACGAGCGCGCTTGATTCGGGCACCGAGGCCGAAATCCAGGATAGCTTGCGCGTGGTCGGACGCGGGCGAACGACGCTTGTCATCGCCCACCGTTTGTCGACGATCGCCGACGCCGACGAGATATTGGTGATGGCCGACGGCCGCATCGTCGAACGCGGAACGCACAGTGCGCTACTCGCCCGTGGCGACGCTTATGCCGAAATGTGGGCGCTCCAGGCGGCGGAGGCCGACAATGAGTTAATGGCCGCAGAGTAGGGTTTTCGTGGCGCCCTCGACGACGCCTGCGACCCAGTAACCGATGCAACGCGAATCAAAGGTCACGCCGACGACGGTCTTTCGCGATTCGCCCCCCCCGGCGGATGCGGTCCGAAGCCGAAAGATCGCATACACCACACGGGAGCGGGGTAAAATCACGACGCAGCCGTGGGTTTGAAAAATTGGTGGCAGATCACAACGAGAAAGCGCGGACACCCGTCACCCGATGGCGACTTGCAACAAGAACATATACTGAATAGGCCAGTGTAGGACAGCGATTAGTGGCGGATCATTACCCCATTGCGGACGTGTTAACTTGCCGATCGCCGGTCTCATCGCCCGGTGATGTGCGACTGATCGGCGCGGGCACATTTTCCAGCGGACCCGTTTTTCGCGCTCTTCGTTGAAATTGCTGACGAATAATGGCCCTGCCCTCAATGGCGTTGCGCATGTGCTGGAGTAGGGGCAATGGCCGATTTAAAAAAGGGCGACAGGGTTGGGTGGGAGTCGAGCGGAGGCCACTCGGTCGGTAAGGTTGTAAAAAAGCTGATGTCTTCGACAAAGATCAAGGGCCACAATGTCGCGGCGTCGACGGACAACCCCGAATATCTGTAAGCGGTGGCTGGTTCCCGTTGCGCGCCTCAGCTTGACTTTTTCGGGTACGCCCATGGCATGAGTTCGTCGATGCGGCTCATCGGGTGGCCATTGG
>JAYTXW010000149.1:0-1565 GCA_043742745.1 Sphingomonadaceae bacterium | reverse complement strand
AATGCCTTTTGACCCGCACGGCGCGCCTTGCGCTCGGCGCGGCGGCGGATCGCTTCACGCCCGGCCTTGCCCTCGCGCAGCCCTTGCGCGAGGGGCGCGGTCAGAGGCCAGCGGTCGAGCATATCGCTCGCCCGCGCCAACATTTCCTCGGGGTCGCGCGCGCGGGCCATCAGACGGGGGTGAACGACGAGCTGATCGATGCAACGGGGCTTGGACCCTTAAGCTGCGCCTGCCCCGCCGAACGCGCGATGTAGCCGCGCGATTTCTCGACCTCGGTGCCGAGCGTATCGACCGTCGTTTTCATGCTTGCGAGCGCCTGGACCTTGAAAGTGTCGATCGCGTCCATCGTCGCGTAAATGTTCTGGAATGCGCGCTGGAGCGTTTCGATCGGGATCGTGCTGCTCGCCGCCTGCTGGTGGATGACACCGGTCTGGGTGCGGAGCAGTTCCCCGGTGCCGTCGATCATCTTCGCCGTTGTCGTGTTGAGCGCGCCGATCTGTTCGAGCACGAGTTTCTGCGCGGTCAGCGCCTGCGCGACGGTGACGGCGGTCCGCAGTGCAGCGACGGTGGTGGTCGACGCGCGGTCGACGCCCTTGATCAGTTCGACATTATTCTTCTTGACAAGGTCGAGCGCGAGATAGCCCTGCACTGAAACCGCCATCTGCGTCAGCAAATCGGTCGTCCGCTGGCGAACGTAGAACAGCGCGCTTTCGCGGATCGCCTTCGCCTTCGCCGGGTCGGTATAGTCGAGCTCGTTCGCCTTTTCCTCGAGTTTCGTGTCGAGCGTCTTCGACACGAGTACCATCTGCTCGAGCTTGCCCATCTTGTCCCACAGGTTCGCCCGCTCGACGTCGACGGCGGCGTTGTCGGTCAGAAGCTCGTCCTTGCCGTCCTTGAGGCGTTCGAGGATCGTCGAGATGTGGCTCTGTGCCGACTTGTAGCTGTCGAAATAGTCGCGCAGCTTGTCGCCGCCGAAGGGGATCAGGCCGAACAATTTCTTGCGGGAAGTCAGCTTGCCGCGCTTCGACGGGTCGAGGTCCTCGACCGTCTGGCGCAGCGCGGTCAGGTCGCTGCCGATGCCGGTGTCCTTGTCCATTGCGCGGACGGGGCGGTCGAGAAAGCGGTTGGTCTGGCCGGCGGCGTCGGCGATCTGTTTCGCGCCGAGCGCGGTCAGTTCATCGACCTTGCGCCCGAACTCCGGCGACGCTGCATCGAGGGCGACAAGGTCGGTGACGAACGTCGCGGCGCGCGCCTCGAGCTCGCTCGCCGCCTTGTCGCTGACGGGGACGAGCCCGGCGGCCTGTGCGGGCGCGACAACCGCGACAGGCGCGGGCGGGGTGAGGACGATCGGTGCTTCGCTGGCCATGAGTTCTTCCGCTTTGTGTCCCCCTATCTAGGCGGTGTTATGCGGCTGTGGTAGTCCTGTCGCACACCGATCGATGCAACCTTAGTCGCACGGCAGCCGTTGAGCCGCCGTTACGATTGGAGATCATCATGCGTTCGATTCTTTTAGCGGCCGTGGCGTTCGGACTGGTGACGGGATCACCGGCACTCGCCGATCCGGG
>JAYTXW010000148.1:0-3570 GCA_043742745.1 Sphingomonadaceae bacterium | reverse complement strand
CACCGTGACGAGTCCCTGATGGGTCATCAGCTCGCTGACCGGCTGTTCGGGGTTTTCCGCGAAGCGGACGTCGCGGTTGGTGACGATGCCGACGAGCTTGCCGGGGCCGCCGTTACTGACCGCATCGACGACCGGAATACCGCTGATCTTGTGGCGCTTCATCAACGCGAGCGCCTGCCCCAGCGTCTCGTCGCTCCGCATCGTCACGGGGTTGACGACCATGCCGCTTTCGAACCGCTTGACCTGCCGCACCGCCTGCGCCTGAGCATCGACATCGAGGTTGCGGTGGAGGACGCCCAACCCCCCGGCCTGCGCCATGACGATCGCCATGTCGGATTCGGTCACCGTATCCATCGCCGACGACAGGATCGGGATCGTCAGCACAATGTCGCGGGTGATGTGCGTCGCCGTATTCGCCTCGCTCGGCAGAACCGCCGATTCGCCTGGCACGAGCAGAACATCGTCGAAGGTAAGGCCGGTACGAATTTCCATGACGTGCGCGAGCCCCGGCTGCCCGCAGCGCCGAAATTGAGCCACGGTGTCGCGTCTTATCGAACGGCGGCGCGATTGGCTAGGGTGGGGTGGCCTTCGCTAACCGTCATCCCCGCGAAAGCGGGGGTGACGGTTAGCGCTGTCCGCCGACCCTTACACCTTCTGCGACAGCCACAACTGCCAGTATTTCGCCAGCGTCGCGCGCGTCCCCGTCGACACGTTGGCAAACGCCGTCGCCGCCCCCGCCTTATCGCCGCCCCGCGCAAGCGCCGCCCCGAGCCGGAGGTTGACCGTCGCCGCATCAACGCCGGTCTTGGTCAGCGCGAGGCGGTACATTTCAGCCGACTTGGCATAGTCGCCATAACCGTAATAGGCGTCACCCTGACCGAGCGCGGTCTTCCCTGACGCCGCCGCGCGGGCATCCTTGTCAGCAGCGGCCATCCCCGCCTTGTCGGCGACGATCTGCTTCGCGATCGATTTCGAATATTCGACGATATACGGCTTTGTAACGCTCACCATCTTCTTGTCGATGCCTTCGGCAAGGATGGTCTTGGCCTCGCCGGGCAGCCCCTTGCCGATCGCGGTCTCGACATATTCGGCATAGTCGCGCTCGCCGTTGAGGGCGCCGGTCGCATCCATCAGGCGGAACACGTCGAGCATCGCCTGGTCGTCGAGCTTTTGCGCGTCGCGGAACAGCAACAGCGCGTCGCGCCAGTTGGTCGGCGTCGGATACGCCGCGACAAGATCGATCGATGCCGTCGTCACGTCACTCCCCATCTTGCCGTCGACGGCGAGCTTGAGCACGTTACGATACAGGTTTTCGTCCCCGGGCTTCCCCGCTGCCTTGGTCACGGCGATCGCCTTGCGCAGCGTCGCTATTGCTTGCCCGTTCTGCTTTTGCCGGACGTACAGCACGGCCAGGTTCGTCAGCACTTCGGTATCGTTCGGCATCAGCGCGGCGAGCTGCTCGTAATATGCCGTCGCCCCGGCATAGTCGTTCCCCGTCAGCGCGATGCTGGCAAGGTTGCGGAAATACTTCGGCTTTTCCGTCGCGGGCAGGAACTCGCTATTGACCGCCGACTTGAGCGCCTCGACCATCAACGCATTGTCCTTGGTCTTGCCCGCGATCCCCAGCTTCATCTGGGCGATGAAGAACTGGTCGGTCGTGTTGAGATTGGGGACGGCCTCCGCGAGCCGAACCTGCGCCAGCGCGCCGGGCAGGTCGCCCGCCGCTTCCAGCTTCTGCTCGGCCTGGAGCAGCGGGCGGACCGGCTTCGAGATATTCCTGGCATCGACCGCGCCGGGCGCGGGAGCCGCAGCGGCGGGCGCGTCGGCCTTTTTCGCGGCGGCGGGGACGGCAACGGCGGCAAAGGCGAGCGCCGCTGCAAGGGCAAGACGTGAACTGGACATGGTAGGATCTCCCGGCGGATATATTTACATCAAGCGCTAAGCCGCGCTCGTGTTCCGGTCAATCGGCGCGCGCGGCTGAACCGCGATTGAACTTCGGTTTGGCGGCGGTGTCTGTCTCCGCATCTCCAGCTCCTTCACCCTCACATCGTCATCCCGGCGGACCCCGGGACCCAAGTTTCAACCTGTCGACTGGTGGACGCTTGGGTCCCGGCGTCCGCCGGGATGACGAAAAGAAGGTCGCAAGCGCCGCCTCCTAAAACGGCCATTCCCCATCCCACCTGTCGTCCCCCCTCCCGCGACAGCAGTTCAAGGTTCCCTATCGCACCATCGCGCTTTAAGCCTGTGGGATGATCGCTGTCCTCTCCCCCGCCAAATCGCTCGACCTCGCTTCGCCGCTTCCGGACCTCGACGCGACCGTCCCGCGCTTTGCCGCGGATGCCGCAACATTGGCGAAGGCAGCAGCCAAACTGTCGCCAAAAGCGTTGCAGAAGCGGATGCACATCTCGGCAGCGCTCGCCGAGGTCAACGTCGCGCGCTTTCGTAGCTTCGATCCCGATGCCGACGCCGCAGTGACCCGCCCTGCCGTCTTCACCTTTGACGGTGACGTTTACGCCGGGCTGGACGGCCCGGCGATGGACGCCGCAACGCGCGCGTTCGCGCAGGCCCATGTCCGCATTCTGTCGGGACTATACGGCATCCTGCGTCCGCTCGACCTCATGCAGCCCTACCGACTCGAGATGGGAACTGATTTCGCCGTTGGGCGCAAAAAGACGCTCTACGCCTATTGGGGCGAGCGGATCGGGGCGGCGCTCGCCGACGACCTGAGTGGCCACGCCGATCCGACCCTGATCAACCTTGCCAGCGTCAAATATTTTCGCGCCGTCGCCGTCCCACGCCTGCCGGGGCGAGTAATCGCGATAGACTTCCGCGACGATCACGATGGCGCATTACGCTTCAATACGTTCGTGGCCAAACGCGCGCGCGGGAGCATGGCGCGGTTCATGTGCGACCACCGCCTCGACCGGCCTGAAGGCCTGAAAGACTTTGCCGTCGATGGCTACCGCTTCGACGCGGCGCGGTCGGACGACGCGCGGTGGCTGTTCGTGCGGACGGCGGCACCGGCGGCACGGCGCGTTTGAACATGAGCGTCGCGGGTTGCCCGTTAAGCCGGTGACCCTAATGGGATCGCAATTGGCACATACGAAAACGGCCGGACGTTGCCGTCCGGCCCTTCTATCATCAATTCGGAAGACGCTTAGTTCTTCTTCATCGCGTCGGCCTTGGCGTCCATCTTGGCGGCAGTCGCCTTGGCGTCGGCCTTCATCGTGTCGGCAGCCTTCGAAGCATCGGTCTTCATCACGTCGGCCTTCGCCTTCGCATTGTCGACCATAGCGTCGGCCTTCTTGGCAGTCGCGTCGGTCATTGCACCAGCGTCTGCCTTGGCGGCGTCGACGACACCGCCGGCCTTGGTCTTCATCGCGTCGGCAGCCGCATCAACCGTGGTCGTCGCCGTCATCGAGCCGTCGGTCGCGGCAGGAGCAGCGGCATCGGTCGTCGTCGTCGCGGTCGTCGTGGTGGCGGTGTCCTTCTTGCCGCAAGCGCCGAGAAGGGCGATGCTGGCGACGGCGGCGATCGTGATGGCGGTCTTCATGCTTTATTCCTTACGTG
>JAYTXW010000147.1:0-3235 GCA_043742745.1 Sphingomonadaceae bacterium | reverse complement strand
CGCGCGCCTTGACCAGCTTGAGGAACTCGGCCCCCGACGCCTCGCCCTCGCCACGCGCGCGACGCTGGGCGTTGAGCGCGGTGCGGAGGAAGGTGAGGTTCGACACGCCGGGGATCTCGACTGGATATTGCAACCCGAGGAACAGTCCCGCCGCCGCGCGCTCGTGCGCCCCGAGCGCGAGCAGGTCGGTGCCGTCGAGGGTCACGCTGCCACCCGTCACTTCGTAGCCCGCGCGCCCGGCGAGGACGTAGCTCAGCGTCGACTTACCCGCGCCGTTCGGCCCCATGATCGCGTGGACCTGGCCCGCGGCGACCGACAGCGTCAGCCCGTTGAGGATCGCCCGTCGTTCGCCATTAGGGCCGTCGACGGTGGCGTGGAGGTCGGTAATTTCGAGCATCAATTTGCCACTCATTTCGCTTCGTCGACGTCGTGGTCGAGCTTCCAGCTCACGGCGGTCACTTCGGTCTGTGACCGCAGGTCGAGCTCGATGCCCGCGACCGACGATTCGCCGACGGCGAGATTATACGCCGCCGTCTCGTTCGGCGCGCCCAGCCGGTGAAAACGGCGGACTTCGTCAACGAGCGCGGCCCGCTTCGGCGCACACGCCTTGAACGCGCCCTCGGCGGCGTCGGCGGCCTGCGTGTCGGGGGTCGCCAGCGTCTTTGCCGTCGTGTCGAGGCATTCCGCCCACGCCGCTGTCGCCGCGTCGACGAGTTTGCGCCCCTCGATCCCCGCGACCGGCGCACGCGGCGGCGCAGCATCGCACGCGGCGAGGGTGAGCGCGAGCGCGAGGAGGAGGTGCAGCCTCATGAGCCAAGCCGCGACGGCGGAAGCCAGGTCGGATCGAGTACCTGACTTTCGAGTTCAAACGGGCATTCGGAAGGGATCGGCGCCAATGTCAGGTCGATATGAGACAGGCGCGCTTCTTCTGCGGCCGCCGCGTAACAAGACGCAAATTCTTCGCGGATCACGCTCCAGAGCGAGGGGCTTTGCTTGAGAACAGCAAGCAGATCGTTGCGCTGCGTCCGCACCGTCCCTCGCCAGCCGTTGAGAGGCTCATATGCGGGCGAATAGGAAATCTTGAGCATATGCAGCAGAATAGTGGTCAGACGGCTGGCAACCTCGCGACGATCGCTTCGACCCACGCTCTCGATCTCCTCAGCAATATGTTCAAGATCAAGATCGATATTCGCCCGCTCCGCCTGAAGTGAACGGAGACGTTCGGCTTGGCTCTGCGTCCACGCATAGAAATCGGTGTCGTAGAGCGACGCCATTACCCGACGCTCCCCTCAAGCGAGATGCCAAGCAGCTTCTGCGCTTCGACCGCGAACTCCATCGGCAGCTGCTGCAGCACCTCCTTGCAAAAGCCGTTGACGATCAGCGCGACTGATTCCTCAGCATTGAGACCGCGCGACATCGCGTAAAACAGCTGGTCGTCGCTGATCTTCGATGTCGTCGCCTCGTGCTCGATCTGCGCGGTCGGGTTGCGGACCTCGATATACGGGACCGTGTGCGCCCCAGCCTGATCGCCGAGCAACAGCGAATCGCACTGGGTGAAGTTGCGGACGTTCTCCGCCGACGCCGCGACCTTGACCAGCCCACGATAGGTGTTATCCGACCGCCCCGCGCTGATGCCCTTCGATACGATCGTCGAGCGCGTATTCTTGCCGAGGTGGATCATCTTCGTGCCGGTGTCGGCCTGCTGGCGGTTGTTGGTCACCGCGACCGAATAGAATTCGCCGACCGACCCGTCGCCGGAGAGGACGCACGACGGATATTTCCACGTGATCGCGCTGCCGGTTTCGACCTGCGTCCAGCTCACCTTCGACCGCGCGCCTTTGCACAGCGCGCGCTTGGTGACGAAGTTGTAGATGCCGCCGACGCCGTTGGCATCGCCCGGATACCAGTTCTGAACGGTCGAATATTTGATCTCGGCATCGTCGAGCGCAATCAGCTCGACGACAGCGGCGTGGAGCTGGTTCTCGTCGCGCATAGGCGCGGTGCAACCTTCGAGGTAGCTGACGTGGCTGCCCTTGTCGGCGATGATCAGCGTCCGCTCAAACTGGCCGGTGTTTGCCGCGTTAATCCGGAAATAGGTCGACAATTCCATCGGGCAGCGGACGCCTTCGGGGATATAGACGAAGGTACCATCAGAAAAGACCGCGCAGTTGAGCGTTGCGAAGAAATTATCCCGCATCGGCACGACCGATCCCATGTGCTTGCGGACGAGGTCGGGAAATTCCTTCACCGCCTCGCTGATCGAGCGGAAGATGACCCCGGCGCGCTCGAGTTCGGCGCGGAAGGTCGTCGCGACCGACACGCTGTCGAACACCGCGTCGACGGCGATCCGGCGCGACCCCTCGACGCCCGCCAGCATCTCCTGCTCGGCGATCGGGATGCCGAGCTTCTCGTACGTCCGGCGGATTTCGGGATCGAGCTCGTCGAGGCTGCCGATTGTCGGCTTGGCCTTTGGTGCGGCGTAATAATAGGCGTCCTGATAATCGATCGGGGCGACGTTGAGCTTGGCCCAGTCGGGCGGGGTCATCGTCAGCCAATGGCGGAAAGCCTTCAGCCGCCAGTCGAGCAGCCACTGCGGCTCGGCCTTTTTCGCCGAGATGTAGCGGACGGTGTCCTCGGTCAGCCCCTTGGGAGCCATCTCCGATTCGATGTCGGAAACGAAGCCCCATTTATACGTCGCAAGATCGTCGACGGCGGCGTGCGCCTCGTCGTTGCGAAACGGGGTGTCGAGGACGAGTTGATCGGTCACGCGGTTACCTCAAGCGAATGTACGGCGGGCGGCGCGACGACCGGACCAGCGAGGTCGGCCAGCGTGACGGCGGCGAAGGCGGCGCGTACCGCGATGTTGATCGGTCGCCAATGCGGGCGAACCGCGCAGCTACCTTCGAGCGCACACGCCGAAACTTCGCCATGCTGGCAGTTGGTCAGCGCGATCGGTCCCTCGACCGCCTCGATAATATCGGCGACGCTGATCGCGCTCGCGACCCGGGCGAGGCGGAACCCGCCGGCGACCCCGCGCGAGCTGGCGAGCAGCCCTCCGCGCGTCAGCAATCCCATGACCTTGGCGACCGTTGGTGCCGGGATGCCGGTGCGACTGGCGACGACCGCCGCAGACATCGGGCCATCGATGCACCGCGCTGCCGCCGTCATCACGACCACCGAATAGTCGGCAAGGTTGGTCAGGCGGAGCACGCGAGTTCCTAAAGTGGAGTGAATT
>JAYTXW010000146.1:0-3707 GCA_043742745.1 Sphingomonadaceae bacterium | reverse complement strand
GTTGACGACCTTCTTGACCGGGCAGCCCATGTTGATGTCGATGATTGCTGCGCCGCGATCGGCGTTGAGCTTCGCCGCCTCGGCCATGACGCGCGGCTCGCACCCGGCCAACTGCATCGACACCGGCTGTTCGGCGGCGTCCCACGTGCATTTCGCCAGCGACTGCCGCGTCTCACGGACCATCGCCTCGCTTGCGATCATCTCGCTCACGGTCAGCCCGGCACCGTAGCGTTTGACGATTCGGCGAAACGGCATGTCGGTGACGCCGGTCATCGGCGCGAGGATGACGGGGTCGATCCGGTACGGGCCGACAGCGAGGGGCGGGAGCGCGCGCAAAACACATTGCCTAGAAATTAGGCATTCATCCTATCGCCTTCTCCGCATTGCGGCAAGCCGCAGATGTTCGACTCCGCCGACCCACAAATCCGGCCTAGCACCAGTCGCCGCAGTGCTGGCGGAGCCAGTTTCAAGCGCGTAAAGCGACCTAATCGCTGTAACTCCGGAACCGCCGCGCGTGCCGACCCGTCACCTTGCCCCTACTATTGGTGGTGCGTTCGCGCTCGCCTCACTACCGCTCCACGTGTGGCTGACGCGCGGCGCGTCGATCGAGTTGGCGGCGGTGTCGCTCGCGGCAATCGGCGCAGTCTATGCCGGTTTTGGCCTCCAGGGCGGAACCCGACGACAGGCCGGCGGCGAGGTCGCCGTTGCACTCGCATTTGTTGCCGTCTCGTTGACCGGACTATGGGTGTCCCCTTGGGCGATCCCCGCCGCCTTCGCCGCCCACGGCTTCTGGGACCTTGCGCACCATGACCACGCAACGCTTGTCGCGGTGCCGCGCTGGTATCCCCCGTTTTGCGCCGTATACGACTGTATCTTCGCGGCGGGACTGACCATCGTGTGGCAGCGATGAAAACCGTCGCCCTTATCGTCGCCGGTGGCCGCGGCGTTCGCGCGGGCGACGGCGTGCCCAAACAATATCGCTACATCGGTGGCCTTCCAATCCTGCGCCACGCGGTCGCGGCGTTCGTACGTCACCCGGCGGTTGCCGCCGTCCAGGTTGTCATTCACCCTGACGACGCGGACCTCTATGCCGCCGCCGTCGCCGGGATCGATCTGCCGCCCCCGGTCCACGGCGGCGCGACACGACAGGCATCGGTCGTCGCGGGGTTGACCGCCCTCCCCGCTGACGCGACCTACGTTCTGATCCATGACGCCGCCCGCCCGTTCGTCACCGCCGGGATGATTGACCGCGTCATTGCCGCATTGGCCACCCACGATGGCGCGACCCCTGCCCTGCCGGTCGTCGATTCGCTCCGCAGCGGCGACGCGACCGTCGACGGCGAGGTCGACCGCTCCTGCCTCCACCGCGTCCAAACCCCGCAGGGGTTCGCGTTTGCGCCAATCCTCGCCGCCCACCGCGCCGCGAGCGGACCCCGCGCGCAGGGCGCGCCGCTGTTGGCTGCAAGCGACGATGTCGCCGTCGCGCGCGCCGCTGGAATGACCGTCGCGTTAGTCGCGGGTGACGAGGCCGCGTTCAAGCTAACCACACTCGACGATTTCGCGCGCGCCGAAGCCATGCTAGCGGGGTGCATGATCCCGCGTGTCGCGTCCGGTTTTGATGTCCACCGTTTCGGCCCCGGCGACCACCTTTGGCTGTGCGGCGTCCGCGTCCCTCACACGCACGGGCTGATCGGCCATAGCGACGCCGATGTCGGCCTCCACGCGCTGACCGACGCACTTCTCGGCACGGTCGGCGCGGGCGACATTGGCACCCATTTTCCGCCGAGCGACTCAGAATGGCGCGGCGCAAGCTCCGACCGCTTCCTTGCCCATGCCTGCGGCCTCGTCCGCGCGGCAGGCGGCGTCATCGACCACCTCGACCTGACGATCATCGCCGAAGTTCCAAAGGTTGGGCCGCATCGTGCCGCCTTCGCCGCCCGCGTCGCCGAAATCACAGGCTGTACCTCGGTCAGCATCAAGGCGACGACGACCGAGGGGTTGGGCTTCACCGGGCGCGGCGAGGGGATCGCCGCACAGGCGATAGCAAGTATAAGGGTGCCGTGATGTTCGACACTGATGTTCTCGACCTTGCCGCGCGCGTCATCGCTGCCAACCGCGCCGCCGGACGAACGGTCGTCACCGCCGAATCGTGCACCGGCGGCCTCGTCGCCGCTGCGCTGACCGAAGTCGCCGGGTCATCCGACGTTGTCGACCGCGCCTTCGTCACCTACTCGAACGAGGCCAAGATGGAGGCGCTCGGCGTCCATTCCGACCTCATCGACACCTTTGGTGCGGTATCGATCGCGGTCGCGTGGGCCATGGCGCAGGGCGCGCTCAGGCATAGCCACGCCGACACCGCCGTCGCCATCACCGGCATCGCCGGGCCGGGCGGCGGCTCGGCGCAAAAGCCCGTCGGCACTGTTGTGTTCGCCGTCGCCCACCGCAACGAACCGGAATGCAAGATTGCCGACACCAAGGCGTTCGGCGATCTTGGGCGCAGCGAGATCCGGCGTCAGGCCGTGCTGTGCGCGCTCGAACTGCTGCTTCCACGCGAGGCGCCATAAAGCGCGCCAGCGCGCTTTTCGAAACTCGCGACCATTCGGCGGAACGCTTCGCCGAAGAATACCCCCGCCAGCCGCTCGAACAGCTTCGACTGGAACTCGAAGTCGACCGCGAAGTGAACGGTGCACCCCCCCGGCGCGGGGTCGAACCGCCAGTCGTTGCGCAGATATTTGAGCGGACCCGAAATATACTCGACACGGAGCGCGCGGGGGCGGTCAAGCACGATGCGGCTGGTGAAGCGTTCGCGGATCATCTTGAAGCCGACGACCATGTCAGCAACGATCGTCGTGCCGTCGTTCGACGTGATGCGCATCGCCTGCACCCACGGCAGGAATTCGGCATAGCGCCCGATGTCGGCGACAAGGTCGAACATCTGCTCAGGCGTATAGGGCAGAAAGCGGTCTTCGATGTGGCGCGGCATCAGGTGGCGCGGCCCTGCCCCGCTGGCTCACCCGCCATCGCCGCCTCGCGCTTCGCCCGCATCGCGGCAAAATCGGCCCCGGCGTGATAGCTCGACCGCGTCAGCGGCGACGCCGCGACCTGGAGAAATCCCTTCGCGCGGGCGATGGCGCCATAGCTGCGGAAGGTGTCGGGCGTGACAAAGTCAATGACCTTCGCGTGGCGCGGCGTCGGCTGGAGATACTGTCCAACCGTCAGGAAATCGACGTCGGCCGAGCGCATATCGTCGAACACCTGATGCATTTCCTGTCGCTCCTCACCGAGGCCGACCATCAGCCCGGATTTAGTGAAGATCGAGGCATCGAGCGTCTTGACCCGGTCGAGCAGCCGCAGCGAGTGAAAATAACGCGCCCCCGGGCGGATCGTCGGATACAGGCGCGGCACCGTCTCGAGATTGTGGTTATAGACATCAGGGCGCGCGGCGACGATCGCCGCAACCGCGCGGTCGGCCTTGTTGCGGAAGTCAGGCGTCAGGATTTCGATCGTCGTGTCGGGCGCGTGTCGCCTCAGCGCCTCGATCACCTTCACGAACTGCCCCGCGCCGCCGTCGGGCAGGTCGTCGCGGTCGACGCTGGTGATGACGATATGCTCTAGTCCCAGTGCCCCGGCGGCCTCGGCGACATGGCCCGGCTCGAGCGCGTCGACCGGCCCTGGCATCCCCGTCTTGACGTTGCAGAACGCGCACG
>JAYTXW010000145.1:0-3864 GCA_043742745.1 Sphingomonadaceae bacterium | reverse complement strand
GCCGACACCAGCCCCATGATCCGCGCCGCTGCGACCGTCTCACCGCGCCATAACAGCCGGTCGAGGCGTGCGGCATGGTCCGCGGGGGTCAGTACGTCGCCGAATTCGGCGCGAAGCTGCCCCTCGGTTGCAGGATCGAGTCCTCCCGCGACCCACGCCGCGCGCGCGTAAGCGACGGCGAGAAGCGGATCGCCGGTCAGCCGTCGTGCCTCGGCGAGGCGAAACCGGGCCAGCGCCGACAACGGCGGATAATCGTGGAAGTAATCGAGACGCGCGCGCGATGTGACGCTGCCGTCGATCAGCTTCTCGGCGCGGCGGCGAAGCGTCGGCTCGGCTGGCCAGCCGCGATGGCTGCGGAGGAACGCGGCGGTTTCGGCGAAGTTCGTCGGGCCATTATCGCGGCGCAGGCGGTCCCACTGCACGACGGCATCCATCACCGGGTCGGTCGCGGGGTTGGCCTCGGGCGACAGCGCGAGCGTTGTGAAGCGCCCCGCCGCCGTCTCGGCGAGTCGCGCCGAATAAAGCGCCCGCATCGCTGGTGTTAACGCCGCCGCCGCGCTCGCCGTCAGCAGCGCGGCGAGCGCAAGCCAACGGAGAGTGCTGGACAAGCCGCGGTTCGGCTCCATATCACGCATACCACTCATGACGGCTGACTAGTCGGTGGGGCAGGGTGGCGGAAGGTGATAATGTTCAACGGCTCGATCCCGGCGCTCGTCACCCCCTTTACCGCCGATGGCAGCGTCGATTTTGCGGCCTTTGCAGTATTTGTCGAATGGCAAATTAGCAGCGGCTCGACCGCGCTCGTTCCATGCGGGACGACGGGCGAATCGGCGACGCTTACGATCGACGAGCATAATGCAGTCGTTTCGGCCTGTGTGTCGGCGGCGGCTGGCAGGGTGCCGGTCATCGCCGGGTGCGGGTCGAACGACACCGCCGTCGCGCTTGCCCACATCCACCACGCGCGCGATGCGGGGGCCGCCGCCGCGCTCGTCGTCTGCCCGTATTACAACAAACCAAGCCAGGCGGGACTGGTCGCGCATTTCACCCATCTCGCGACGCACGGTGGCCTGCCGATTGTGATTTACAATATCCCCGGGCGCTCGGTCGTTGACATGAGCGTCGACACGATGGCGCGCCTTGCCGCGCTGCCGGGAATTATTGGGGTCAAGGATGCAACGGGTAATTTGGGCCGCGTCTCGGCCCAGCGCGCGGCGTGCGGTGCGGATTTTTGCCAGTTGAGCGGCAATGACGACATGGCCCTCGGATTCATGGCAATGGGCGGGGCAGGGTGCATCTCGGTGACGGCGAACGTCGCGCCGGCGTTGTGCGCCGAATTCCAGTCGGCGTGCGCGCACGGCGATTACGCAGCGGCGCTTGTGCTGCAGGACCGCCTCTACCCGCTCCACGACGCACTGTTCACCGATGCGAGTCCCGGCCCGACCAAATATGCCCTCGACCGGCTCGGCAAGGTCGGCCCGACAACGCGGCTGCCAATCACCCCGCCATCGGACGCCGCGCGCGCCCGGGTCGACGCGGCGCTGGCCCACGCTGGGCTGATTTAATGGCGCGTCCCCCCGTCGCCACCGGCGTCAAGGCGAAGATCGTCGCCGAGAACCGCCGTGCGCGGTATGAATATTTTATCGACGACTTCGTCGAGGCGGGGATCGCCCTCGCCGGAACCGAGGTCAAGGCGCTGCGGCAGGGTGAGGGATCGATCGCCGAAGCCTATGCTGAGCTGAAGGACGGCCAGATGTGGCTCGTCAACGCCAATATCCCCGAATTCAGCCACGGCAACCGCCACAACCACGAGCCGAAACGTCCGCGCAAACTGCTTCTGCACGCACGCCAGATTAGCAAGATGAACGGCGCGGTGACACGACAGGGAATGACGCTGATTCCGCTGATGATCTATTTCAACGATCGCGGCCGCGCCAAGGTCGAACTCGCGCTGGCCAAGGGCAAGAAGCTCCACGACAAACGCGACACCGAAAAGGCGCGCGACTGGAAGCGCGACGCTGCACGGATCATGCGCGAGCGCGGGTGATATGACAGGCAACGCTCCGTTCCGACCGTGGGAGCGGCCGCCGGTGCCATTCGCGGTTGGCTCGGTGGTGCAGGCAACCGAGATGATCGACGGTCTCCCGCTTGGGATCGCCGTCCTCGACGCCGCAGGCGTCTGTTACCAGGTCAATCCGGCGTTTGCCGAAACCGTCGAGTATGACTGTGTCCAAAGCGGCACCATCCTGAAGCTCGCCGTGCCCGCCGACCGGCCAATGCTCGCGGCCGCAATCGCCGATATCCTCAGTTGGCGGCAACGGCAGATTGAATGCCGTCTCCACCTCGCCATTCGCCCGCACGAGCTTGCGGTCGTCAATGTTATTCGCGCCCCGATCAACTGGGGCTTTGGCGCGCTCGTCGCCGTGCGCGACATCCGCGAACAGGTTCGCCTCGAGCAGCAGGTGGCGCAGGCGACGAAGATGCAGGCGGTTGGCCAGCTCGCCGGCGGCATCGCGCATGATTTCAATAATATTCTGACCGCCGTGCTTGGCCTATGCGCCCAGTTGCTGGACCGTCATGTTCCGGGCGACGTCGATTACGACGATCTCGACGAGATCCGGATCAACGCCGGGCGCGCAGCCAAGCTGGTTGCCCAGTTACTCGCTTTCTCGCGCCAGCAGACATTGCGCCCCGAAGTGGTCGACGTCGCCGCTGCGATCGCCGGGGTCGAGGCGCTCCTCCGTCGCCTCGTCGGGCCCGACGTCGATCTGATCGTGGAACCATGCACCGGCGTCATCCTTGCCGATCCCGGGCAATTCGAACAGGTCTTGACCAACCTCGCGGTCAACGCCCGCGACGCGATGAGCGGTCGCGGGCGCCTGACCATCGCCGCCCACGAGATCGTGGCGTGTGACGTTCCTGCGCTCGGCCATCCCGTCATGCCGGCGATCGACTATGTTGCGATCACCGTCGTCGATACTGGCACGGGCATCGCTCCCGAGATCGCCGGCAAGATCTTCGAGCCGTTCTTTACGACCAAACCGTTCGGCGAGGGCACCGGGCTTGGCCTGTCGACTGTCTACGGCATCGTCAAGCAGACCGACGGCTTCATTTTTGCAACTCCGGCAGTCGGTGGCGGGACGTGCTTCGCCGTGTACCTGCCCGCAACCGGAGCAGCGGCCAGAAACCCGGCACCTGCCGCCCCCATCGCCGGGCGCGCGCCTTTGTCAGGGACAGTTCTACTGGTCGAAGACGAGCGCGCCGTTCGCCTCGTCGTCGAGCGCGCGCTCCGGCGGGCAGGGTTCAACGTCATCACCGCGAGCGACGGCGGCGTCGCGCTCGACATTATTGGCACGGCGGCGGTCGATGTCCTTGTGTCCGATGTCGTGATGCCGGGAATCGACGGCGTCGAACTGCTCGGTCGTATCCGGGCCCGTCGTCCGCACCTGCCGGTCGTCCTGATGTCGGGCTATGCCGACCCGCCGCAGCGGCGTGCCCTCGAAGGTGCGGGCGCGGTGTTCCTCGCCAAGCCATTCACTGCCGACGAGCTGCTCACGGCGTTGCAGGTTGCGGTCACCGCACAGGAGCTTGACACACCGTAACTGCCGCGTATCGATACGTCATGGGGACTTGTGGGTGAGTTGACGCGATGACTGCAGCTTCGATGTCCGTCGCGACCTCGTCCCAAGCGCGGCGCGTTCTTGTTGTCGAAGACGAAGTGTTGATAGCGATGGTGCTCGAAGACATGCTCGATATTTTGGGTCACGTGGTAGTCGGGACAGCGTCCAGCTTTGCCGAAGCCGATGCTGCAATCGCGGCCGGCGGCTTCGACCTAGTCGTCGCCGACGTCAATCTCGGGGTGGACTC
>JAYTXW010000144.1:0-2348 GCA_043742745.1 Sphingomonadaceae bacterium | reverse complement strand
AACAGGGTAAACGCCGGGTTCTTGAGCATCCCCAACCCGTGCGACAGCCGCTCGCCGAATGGCTCCCCGGTTTCGGCGCGGGCGAGGTTGGGTTCGCGCGGCATCCATGCGCTCGCCGCAATCATCACCGCCGATATAGCGAGCAGAAAGCCCCAGATCGGCCAGAACGCGCCGGTGCGGTCGATCAGGAAGCCGACCGTCGTCGTCCCCGCGACGAACGCCGCGCTCGCGAGGCCGCGCGCGACGCCATAGGGCGGGCGACCGGTGCGCGTCAGCCGCAGCAGCGTCGTTTCGACGACCGGCAACAGCCCCCAGAAGGCGATGTCGAGGACGAGGATCAGCGCGAACACGGCTACAAAACCAGTAAGCAGTTTGAGGATGGCAAAGCCGAGCGTCAGGACAATCGTGAACAGAAACAGCGGCGCGCGGCGATCGCTCCGCCCGTCAGCCCATGCGGCGGTCAGCGGTCCGGCGAGGGCGCGGCTGAACCCGGCGATGGCCAGGACGACGCCGATCTCGGCCCCGGAGAAGCCGTGGACCTTCTCCAGCCACAGCGGCAGGAAGGGGATCAGGCACCCGAACCCCGCGAAATAAAGGCAAGCGAGGACGGTCGAGCGGACGGCAGGGGTCATGCCGGGCACCATGGGGGGTTGCAAACGCCTTGTCATCCCTGGATGCGCGGTGGGTTCCACCGGCTGGGCCCGTGGGTGTTTGCGCGCGACGCGGCGAGTGGCATAGGTGTGTCAAAACCTTGGGAGCGACGCCGATGACCTTACCCGCATTGTTCGACATGACCGGCCAGACGGCGCTGATCACCGGATCGTCGCGCGGCATCGGCAAGGCGATCGCCCACCGGATGGCTGAGCATGGCGCCAATGTCGTCGTGTCGTCGCGCAAGGGCGATGCCTGCGACGCCGCCGTCGCCGAGATTAACGCCGCCGTCGGGCGGGAGGCGGCGGTCGCGATCCCCGCCAACATCGCTTCGAAGGAAGCGCTCCAAGCGCTCGTCGACCGCACGATCGACCGCTTCGGGCAAATCGACGCCCTCGTCTGCAACGCCGCGTCGAACCCGTATTACGGTCCGCAGGCGGGGATCAGCGACGATCAATTTGGCAAGATCCTGCAGAATAATATCGTGTCGAACCACTGGCTGATTACCATGGTCGCGCCCGCGATGATCGCGCGGCGTGACGGGTCGATCACGATCGTGTCGTCGATCGGCGGCCTGCGCGGGTCGACGATCATCGGCGCCTATTGCATCAGCAAGGCGGCGGATATGCAGCTCGCGCGCAACCTCGCCGCCGAATACGGCCCGGCCAACGTCCGGGTCAACGCAATCTGCCCCGGGCTGATCAAGACTGATTTCGCCAAGGCGCTGTGGGACGACCCCGCGACGCTCGACGTGTCGACGCGCGGTACGCCGCTGCGCCGGATCGGCGTCCCCGACGAAATTGCCGGTATGGCGGTATTCCTCGCGGCGAAAGCGGGAGCGTTCACGACGGGGCAGAGCATGGTCATCGACGGCGGCGCAACGGTCGTTTAATTTTCCACGCTTAAAATTTCAGGGGTTTACCGATGCGCTTCACCTTACTCGCCGTCCTGCTCGCCACTGCGCTTCCGGTCGGGGCGGAAACCGTCGTCATCCGCGCCGGACGCCTGATCACCGATGCCGCGCTGCCTGCACGCGGCCCATCGAGCGTCGTCGTCACCGACGGCAAGATCGTCACCGTCGGAGCTGCCGACATGGCGGTACCGTCAGGCGCGCGGATCATCGACCTGTCGACCAAAACGGTGATGCCCGGCCTGATCGACGCCCATGTCCACCTGACGCAGGACAGCGGCCTGCCGTGGTACGCGACGCTGCGCCCGAAATATTCGGAGCCCTACGCCGCCACGACCGGCCTGAAGAACGCGCTGATTACCGCCCGCGCCGGGTTCACCACGGTGCGCGACGCCGGTGGGCCGGCCCTCGCCAGCCTCGCGATGCGCGACGCGGTCGCCGAGGGGGGCTTTCCGGGGCCGCGCATCCTCGTCGCCGGGACGCCGTTCTCGATTTCGGGGGGCCACGCCGACAATGCGGTCGGCCTGTCACCCGAACTCGCCGACGCAATCAACGCTACCGGGCAGAACCCCGGCGTGTGCGACACCCCCACCGCCTGCGCCGTCGCCGTCCGCAAGAACGCGGCGCGCGGAGTCGACGTCATTAAATTCATGGCGACGGGCGGCGTCCTCGACGACGGCGCGATCGGGCTGGAGCAGCATTTCAGCGACGCCGAGATGACCGCGATCGTCGCCACCGCGCACGGCGTCGGGTTGAAGGCGATGGCACACGCCCACGGCGCACGCGG
>JAYTXW010000143.1:0-7846 GCA_043742745.1 Sphingomonadaceae bacterium | reverse complement strand
CTAATCCGCGTCCGCGCGTTCGATGTCGCCACCTTCGTCGCCTTTGGCGCGGCCCAGCTGGGAATCGCGGGTAACGATGTGTTGATGGAGTTCGATTTCAGCGAGATTTACGCGCCGGTCGATTTAGGCATCGGGCGCTGCCGCATCGCCGTTGCCGAGCCCGCCGCGCAGGCAGCAAATGACGACCCGCGAACGTGGAGCCACGTCCGAGTGGCAACCAAATATCCCCGGGTCACCCACACCTATTTCGCGCGGCGCGGAGTTCAGGCCGAATGCGTAAAGTTGAACGGCGCCATGGAGTTGGCTCCGATGTTGGGGCTCTGCGACCGGATCGTCGACCTCGTTTCGACCGGGCGCACCCTTGCCGAGAACGGGTTGGTCGAAGTCGAAACCATCGCCAACATCAGTTCGCGGCTGATCGTCAACCGTGCCGCGTTCAAGACCCGCGGCGATGTCGTGCCGTGGGTCGAACGCTTCCGCGCTGCCGCCGTGGGGACACATGCCGCTTCGACTTGATGCCACCGCGGCGACCTTCGCTCGTGATTTCAAAGGGCTGGTCGATGCCCGCCGTGAAAGCGACGCTGGTGTGGCGCGCGACGTCGCGGCAATTATTGCCGACGTTAGGGCGCGGGGGGATGATGCCGTTGCCGAGCTGACGGCGCGGTTTGACCGCGTCGATCTTGCCGCGACCGGGGTCGAAATTGACCGGGCCACGATTACCGCCGCGCGGGCTGGGGTTGCGCCCGAAGTGCTGGCGGCGCTCGAACTTGCCGCCGAGCGCATCCGCGATTTCCATGCGGCGCAGCGGCCGGTGGGGCTGGATCAGACCGATCAGCATGGGATTCGAACAGGTTATCGGTGGACCCCGGTGGCAGCTGCCGGGATTTATGTCCCCGGTGGACGCGCGGCGTACCCGTCGTCGGTGCTGATGAACGCGATCCCGGCGAAGGTCGCGGGCGTCGCTCGCCTGGTGATGGTGACGCCTACTCCCGGCAATGAAATCAATCCGTTGGTGCTCTTTGCCGCCGAGCTGGCGGGGGTTGATACCGTCTATCGGATCGGCGGGGCACAGGCGATCGCGGCGCTCGCGTTCGGCACCGACACGATCACCCCGGTCGACAAAATCACTGGTCCGGGCAATGCGTGGGTTGCCGAGGCGAAGCGCCAAGTCTTTGGTATCGTTGGCATCGACATGGTTGCAGGACCGTCGGAGGTGGTCGTAGTGAGCGATGACCGGTCCGATCCCGAATGGGTCGCCGCCGATCTGCTCGCCCAAGCCGAGCACGATGCTGTTGCGCAGTCGATCCTGATCACCGATTCCGCCGCGTTCGGCGACGCAGTCGAGGCCGCAGTCGCGCGGCAACTGGTTGAACTATCGACAAAAAGAGCGGCGCGGGCGAGCTGGGAAGCCTATGGCACGATCATCGTCGTCCCCGATTTCGCCGCTGCGATTCCCCTAATCGACGCCCTTGCGCCCGAGCATCTGCAAATCATGCTCGACGATCCGTCCGCGATATTTCAAGGGGTTAGTCATGCTGGATCGATCTTCATCGGGCGGCATACGCCCGAGGCGGTCGGCGATTACGTCGCGGGGCCGAACCACGTCCTGCCGACCGGGCGACGCGCAAGGTTTTCCAGTGGCTTAAGCGTCACCGACTTTATGAAGCGGACAACATTCCTCGACGTCGGCGCGCACGGGCTCGCTGCGATTGGCCCCGCTGCCGTAACCCTAGCGACGGTTGAGGGGCTGCCCGCCCACGCCAATTCGGTTCGTCTGCGCCTGCGCCCGTGATGCATTGCCGTGCACGCGCGGCGGATGCGGGTCGTCACGATGGACACCGCCCACTACGGGCTATTGCGGCGGCTCGCCCGCCGGGTCGAACCCGCTCGCGGCATCGCGTTCAGCCCTGACGCGGTCGAGCGCGTCGTCGATCACTGCCTGCGCGGAATCACTGATCGCGCCGCCGACAAGGTCGCCAATCGGGGCTAAGTCGACCGGCGGCGGCGCGCGCTGCGGGCGCAAAGTCCCATCGTGGGTCAGCGCGGCAATCATGAATTTGTGCCATAGTTTTGCTGGGAAGGTTCCGCCGACGACCGCGCCGGTCATCGGTGAATTATCGTCGTTGCCGACCCAGACGCCGACGACCAGATCGCCCGCAAAGCCGATGAACAGCGCGTCGCGGTGGTTCTGCGTCGTCCCCGTCTTGCCGTAGGTCGGGATCGGCAAGGCTGCGGCGACACCGGTGCCGTGGCGGACGGCGGACTGAAGCAATTCGAGCATGGCCGCACGCTCGGGCCACGGGCGGACGGCATCGACGGCGCCGCGCGACCGGTCGATCAAGCCCACATTGCGCGGGTTGGCGACGCCGACCGGCTTGACCGGATATTGGCCGTTGGCGAGCGCGGCATAGGCGCTGGTCAATTCGATCAACGGCACCGCCGATGTGCCGAGCGCGAGGCCTTCGTAATTCGACAATGGCACCGTCACGCCGAGCAATCGCGCCTGCTTGCGGACGGCCTCGACGCCAACCTCGTGCATGATCTTTGCGGCGGCGACGTTCGACGACGCGGCAAAGGCGGTGGCGAGGCTAATCCGCCCGCGATACTTGCCCTCGTCGTTCTTCGGCGACCAGCCGTCGATCGTGACCGGCGCGTCGTCGATCGTCGTCGACGTCGTCATTCCCGCGTGCAGCGCCGCGAGATAGACGAACAGCTTGAACGACGACCCCGGCTGGCGCAGCGCCTGCGTCGCGCGGTTGAACGGCGTCGCGCCGTAGTTTGCCCCGCCGACCATGGCGACGACCCGGCCATCACGGCGCATCGCGACGAGCGCCGCCTGGTGGACGTTTGCCCCCTTCAACCCCGCGAGCGTATCGGCGACGGCGCGCTCGGCCGCCTTCTGCAGGATGGGGTCGAGCGTGGTGGCGACCGCGACATCGCCGTACTGGCCCGCGTCGATGCTGCCGCGCGCCTGCGGCAGGACCCAATCGGCGAAGTATGACCCCGTCGGCAGGCTTTCGCGACCCCGCATGACGCGCGCCGGAGCGACATGCGCCGCCTGATTGGCGGTCAGGGCGCCGGTCGCGACCATCGCCCCCAACACGACGCGCTCGCGGTCCTGCGCCGCCTGAAGATGGCGGCTGGGCGCGAGGCGCGACGGCGCCTGGACCAGCCCGGCAAGCATCGCCGCCTGCCCGACAGTGAGATCGGCGGGCGCGCGGTCGAAATAGGTTCGGGCGGCGGCGCGCAGCCCATACGCGCCCTCGCCGAAATAGACGCTCGACAGGTACCGCGACAGAATCTCGTTCTTGGTCAGGCGGCTTTCGAGATAGAAAGCGATGATGACTTCCTGAAGCTTTCGCTTGAGCGTGCGATCGCCGGTGAGGAAGCTGGTTTTGGCGAGCTGCTGGGTCAGCGTCGACCCGCCCTGGCTGACGCCTCCGGCGGCGGCGTTGCGGAACAGCGCGCGGGCGATGCCCTGTGGGTCGATCCCCCAGTGCGAATAGAAGCGGCGATCCTCGATCGCGATGATCGCGGCGGGAACGTATTTCGGCAGCTCGGCGATGGTGACCGGAGCTTCCTTGTAATCGCCGCGCCGCGCGATCGGGTGGCCGGTGGCGTCGAGAAGGACGAGACTGGGGTTCTTGAGCGGTTCGAGCGCCCGCCCGAGGGGGGCGGTGACGACAAGCCAGATGCCGAGCGCGACGATGGTGAGGACAACTGCGGCGAGGATCAGCCGCCACCGGCGGCGGACAAACCCGTGTCGCGGTACCAGCAGGCCCGGATCGGGAAACAGCGGCTCGCCGCGATCGTAGCTGGCGATGGCGGCGTCAACGCGGGCGCGGCGGGCGGCGTCGGCGGCTGACAGAGTGGTCACTTTGCTCCCTCCCCCCCCGCGCAGCGGAGAGCGGGGAGGGCTGGGGTGGGGGCGTCAGGGCGACGACCGCTTCGCGGGTTGAGGCACCCCCACGACCCTCCCCACTCTCCGCTGCGCGGGGGGGAAGGGAGAAGTAAGGCGCCCCTCACGCCCGCTCCCGCGTCGCGGTGAACCGCACCGCCGTCTCGCGTTGAGCGGTGTAGTTCAGCTCCCACTGGTCGCGCGCCATGAACACCGGCGCGCCGTCGCGGTCTTCGGCCATCGCGCCTCGGTGGTTATCGACGAACGTCTTGAGCGTGGCGGGGTCGTCGGCGGCGATCCAGCGGGCGGTATCGAACGGCGACGCCTCGAACCCGGCGGCAACGTTATATTCGGCTCCGAGGCGGCTGATGAGCACCTCGAGCTGAAGCTGGCCGACGACGCCGACGATCCACTGGCTGCCGATCAGCGGGCGGAACAGCTGGGTCACCCCTTCTTCCGCCATGTCGTTCAACGCACTGCGCAACTGCTTCGACTTGGTCGGGTCGCCGAGGCGGACGCGCTTCAGGATTTCCGGCGCGAAATTGGGGATGCCGGTGAAGGTCAACGCCTCACCCTCGGTCAGCGTGTCACCGACGCGCAGGACCCCGTGGTTGGGGATGCCGATAATGTCGCCGGGGAACGCCTCGTCGGCGATCTCGCGGTCGGCGGCGAAGAAGAAGATCGGCGAGTTGACCGCGATGACCTTGCCCGTCGCGACCTGCTTGAGCTTCATGCCGCGCCGGAAGCGCCCCGAACAGACGCGCAGGAAGGCGATACGGTCGCGATGCTGCGGGTTCATGTTCGCCTGAACCTTGAACACGAACCCCGTCACCGCAGCTTCGTCGGGAAGGACATCGCGCGGGTTGGCGTGCTGGACACGGGGGGCCGGGGCGTAGGCGGCGAGACCGTCGATCAGGTCGCCGACGCCGAAGTCCTTGAGCGCTGAGCCGAAGAACACCGGCGTCAGCGCGCCCTTGCGGTAGAGATCGGCGTCGAGGTCAGCGAACCCGCCGAGAGCGAGTTCGGCCTGGTCGCGGAAGGTGGCGAGTTCGTCGGCGGGAACGTGGGCAGCAAGCGTCGGGTCGGCGAGGCCGGTGAACGCGATCATCCGCCCGGCGGTCTTGCTGTCGCCTTCGGGGATCGTCAGCGTGTGCCGACGCAGGTCCCAAATGCCGCGAAATTGGCCGCCGAGGCCGACCGGCCACGTCATTGGCACGACGTCCAACGCGAGCTGGTCGGCAATCTCGTCCAACAGCTCGAACGGATCGCGGCCTTCGCGATCGACCTTGTTGACGAAGGTGATGATCGGCACGTCGCGCAGGCGGCAAACCTCGAACAATTTGCGCGTCTGTGCCTCGATCCCGCGCGCGGCGTCGATCACCATGACGGCCGAATCGACGGCGGTCAGCGTGCGGTAGGTGTCCTCGCTGAAATCCTCGTGCCCCGGCGTGTCGAGCAGGTTGTACGTCACGGTCTTGCCGTTACTGGCGCGCTCGAAGGTCATCACCGACGACGTGACGCTGATCCCGCGCTGCTGCTCGATCTTCATCCAGTCTGACCGGGCACGGCGGTTGTTGCCGCGCGCACGGACCTCGCCCGCCAGATGGATTGCGCCGCCGAACAGCAGCAGTTTTTCGGTCAGCGTCGTCTTGCCCGCGTCGGGGTGCGAGATGATCGCAAAGGTGCGGCGCTCGTTCCTGACCGGGGCGCTTTTCGGAGCTATGGGTGCAGGGGCGAGCATCCGCCGCTATGTGGCGGCGAAATCGGCGGCGGGCAAGTCACCCGCCGCCCCCCGCTCACGCGGCGACGGTGACGCTGCGGCGCCGCGCCATCGCGCCGACAAGGCCGAACCCGGCAAGCATCATCGCCCAGCTGGCCGGTTCGGGGACGGCCGGCGGCGGCGGCGGCGGCGGCGGTGGGGGTGGGGGTGGAGGCGTGAAATCGAAGCTGATGCTGATCGCGCCGTCGCCGTTTTGCGATCCGGCGGTACCACCGAGGGGGATGAGGCTGCCATTGAACGAACCGCCGCCGCCGCCGGGGGAGCCGTAGGCGTAATATCCGTTACCGCCCTTGAAGCCGTCGCCGCCCGCGCCGCCGCTATAGGCGCCGCCGCCGCCGCCCGCCGGGGCGAAGCCGCCACCGCCGCCGCCGCCGCCAGTGTAAACCGCAAAGATCGAGCGGGAATGGCTGTCGATGTGACCGGCGTCGCCGCCGCCGCCATTGGTGCCGCCATTGGCCTGGCCGAAGCTGTCGCCGGAATCGACGATGCGCCCTACGCCGCCGTCGAACAGCGACCCTGACCCACCGCCGCCACCGGCGATGAGCAGCGGCACGTTGAGTGCGGTCGTAACGGCGGTCGCGCCGCCGCCACCGCCGCCGCCCTGGATGTTACGACTGCTGCCGCCGCGCCCGCCGACCATCAGCACCAAGTGGGTTCCGGCAACAAATTCGAACTGGCCGCCGATGCTTGCGCCGCGACCGCCAAAGGTCTGGTAGTCATTATCCAACCGGCCGACCGAATTGCCGCCCTGCGCGCCAGCGGCATAGATGGTGTAGTTGAGCGTGTGCGGCACGGTGAAATCATAGATGCCGGGCGTCGTAAAATCGACCGTCGTTAAGGCCGAGGCCGCCGTACTCGAAGCCAGCAAAGCCAGAGCGACAAATTCGTGTCGCATCATTTAATCCTTGTCCCAGTACTATATAGTATATTCGCTGCTCGACGGCGGCAATAGGCGGGCCACATCCCGCCGGGGAGTTGCTGCACCGCGCGCCGGAATGCGTTAAGTTGCGCAACAGGGTTGCGTATCGTTGCGCGGTCGATATCGACGTTGCGAAGGGGGCGGCGCGTCATCCCGGATTTTGCCGCCAAACTGGCACTGATGCTCAAGGCGGTGTCGCTCAGTCGCGGGCGGGTCGCGGCCGATCTCGGCGTCGACAAGTCGGTCGTCAGCCGCTGGGCGAGCGGGGTCAACGCGCCGTCGGAGGAGAACCTCGTCCGCCTGACGCGGATGATTGCCGCCCGCCGCCCCGGCTTCACGATGCTCGACTGGGATTACGACTTAGGCCACTTCGACGCACAGTTCGGCGGGATACGGCTGCCGGACCGCGACACGCCGCCGCTCGGCGGGGCACTGGCGGGCGGGGCGTTGGCCGAATGGCTGGGCGGGCGGGCGATGGGCGATGCGATGCGTGCTTCGGCGGGGGTGACCGCCGCGTGCGCCGGTTTCTGGCGGATCACCCAGCCGAGCATCGGCTTGCCACCGGTATTTTTCCACCAGCAAATGATTGTGACCCCCGCCCCCGACGGGCTGTTGCGCTTCCGCGTCGGCTATTTCGACGTCCGCTTCGAAGGCTGGGCGTTTGCCGTGCGGAACCAGTTGTACTTCGTCGGCAGCGACGTGCTGCGCGGCAATCAGTTGTACGGCATCTACAACCTGCCTTCGGGCGAGCGCGCCGACCTGCTCGAAGGCATCGCGATGACGTGCCTGCCCGACGTCGGCGGGATGCCGGGGTCGCAGTTGTGCGTGTTCGAACGGATCGGCGTCCTGTCGGGCAACGCCGACGCCGACGACCGGCATTATGAGGAACTGTCGCAGCGGTCGCCGATCGCGACCGAGCATTCGGCCCCCGACGACCTCCGCCGCTTCCTGCTGCGCGACACGATAACGCCAGCGATGAACCCGGCGGCGCTGACGTTGCCCTTTGTCGATTCGATGTCGATCGGCGCCCGGTGGGGCGATGCGATTGCGCCGCGCCGCGTCGTGCCGCGCAGGGCAAGTGTCGCCGCAGCGGATCTGCCCGCGCCGTCATCTGCTGCGTCCGCCGACCCGATGGCACGCCTATCGTTCGGCCTCGTCGAGGCGGCCGAGAAGGAGACCGCGCGGCGGGGCCGCGCCTATTTCGGGCGGTGGCGGGTGACCCGCCTCAGCGCGCGCGGGACGATGGCAT
>JAYTXW010000142.1:0-2786 GCA_043742745.1 Sphingomonadaceae bacterium | reverse complement strand
GTAAGATTGGCGCTCTAAACTGCGCTCGCCACCAGCTTCCGCGCCAGCCCGTCACCGCTGCCGAACACGACCCACAGCGGGGCTCCCGCCGCCGCGCCGAGGACCGTCAGCGCCGCCAGCCCGCCGCCGAACAGCGCGATCATCGCCGTTGCGCCGCCGACCGCCGCGCGTTCGGCGGTGCTGCGCTCGTCCCACGCATTGCGGCGGATCGCGTCGCCCAGCCGCTGGATCAGCGGCCACGCCGCCTTGCCGTCGACGGTGGCGAGCAGCGCCGACCGCGCCTTGCCAAAGCCGTCCTCGGCATCGTCGCGAATCGCGAGCAGCCGCCCCGCCCATGCGGCAAGCGCGGCGCGCTGTTCAGGCGTGGCACCCTCAGTCAATTCGTGGACGACCTTGTCTTCGATTGCTTCGCTCATCGCGGGTCTCCTTTGCGCGTCGCTTTATCACGCTTTGGGTGTTGTGTGGGGGTTGTTTGGTGGTGACGTTAACGTAAACTGCGCGAAAGCCTTGGGGATGAGTGGATGGACTTCGATTTTTGCGACGATGCCAAGGCGCTGCGCGAGCAGGCGCGAAAGTTTCTCGACGAGCGCGCCGGACCGAAAGTCGCGCGGGCGGTGATGGACGGGGGTGATTCGGCGGGGCTGTGGCGCGAGGTCGTCGACCTCGGCTGGTCGGCAGCGCGGGTGCCCGAGGGGCATGGCGGGGTTGGCATGTCGTCCGAGGCGGCGTGTGTGCTGGCCGAGGAGGCGGGGCGCAGCCTCGCACCCGTCCCGGTAATTCAGTCGCTTATGGCGACCGAGGCGCTGCTCCTGCTCGGCACGGCGGCGCAGCAGGCGCGGTGGCTGCCGGGAATCGCTGACGGCTCGATCGTTGCCGTGACCGGCTGGGCCGAGGGCGGGGCCGCCTCCCCTGCCGTCGCCCATGCGCGGGTCGACGCTGGCACCGTGCGCGGATCAAAGTCGCCCGTCGCCGACGCCGCCGCGGCCCAGCTTGCGATCATCAGTGCAACCGGCAGCGCCATTGAAGGCGGAGGGGGAGTCCAGCTTTACCTCGTCGATCTGACCGGACCCGGTGTGGCGGTGACCCCCGTCGCGACGCTCGACCTCGTCCGGCCCCACAGCATCCTGACGCTGACCGGCGCCCCCGCCGACCCGCTCGGCACGCCGGGTGGCTATCACGACTGGCTCGACCGCGCCGCTGTCCTGTCGGCGTTCGAGGCGCTCGGCACGGCGACGGCGGCGATGGACATGGCGGTCGCCTACGCCAAGGAGCGCGTCGCCTTTGGCCAGAAGATCGGGCGCTATCAGGGCGTCAAGCACAAGTGTGCCGATATGTTCATCAAGCTCGAACTCGCGCGCGGCCATGCCCTCCACGCGGCGTGGGCGATGGAGGCGGGTGCACCCGAACTGCGGCAGGCGGCGGCAGCGGCCCGCGTCGCCAGCCTCGACGCGCTCGCGTTCTGCGCCGAGGAGAATGTCCAGATTCACGGTGGCATCGGCTATACATGGGATAGCGACTGCCAGTTTTACTACCGCCGCAACCGCGCGCTGGTGGCGGGGCTCGGCAGCCGGACATTCTGGGCGGAACGGCTGGTGCGCTCGCTGGAACAGCGGAACGCTGTGGCGGCGTAAGTTAACGATCGTCATTCGGCGCACGCCGGGATGACAGGAAGCAAGCTGGAAGGAAGCAACGATGGACTTCAACGACACACCCGACGACGCCGCCTACCGGGCGACTGCGAAGGCATGGCTTGCCGCCAACGCGGGCGACTACCGCAACCCCCCCGTCGTCCCCTATTCACGCGACGAATTCGTCGCCCGCTCCCGCGCGTGGCAAAAGTCCAAGTACGCCGCCGGCTACACCGGGATCACGTGGCCGAAGGCGATGGGCGGCCAGGGCCTGTCACCGATGCACAGCATCGTCTTCAGCCAGGAGCAGAGCCGCTACCACGTCCCCACCAGTCTGTTCGACATCGGGCTGGGGATGTGCCTGCCGACCGTGTTCACCCACGGCCAGCCCGACGCGATCGCACGTTATGTCGCCCCCGCGCTCGCCGGTGACGAAGTCTGGTGCCAGCTGTTCTCCGAACCCGCCGCCGGGTCCGACCTCGCGGGAATCCGCACCAAGGCTGTCCGCGACGGTGACGCCAAAGACGCAGACTGGGTGATCGACGGGCAGAAGGTGTGGACGACCAACGCGCATCTGTCGGACTATGGCATCATCGTCACCCGCACCGATCCGTCCGCCCCGAAGAACAAGGGGCTGACGATGTTCATCATCGACATGCACGCCCCCGGCGTCGAGGCGCGCCCGTTGAAGCAGATGAGCGGCGGCAGCGACTTCAACGAAGTATTCTTAACCGGCGTCCGTGTCGCCGACAGCCACCGGTTGGGCGCGGTCGGCGATGGGTGGAAGGTCGCGTTGACGACGCTGATGCACGAACGCCTCGCCGTCGGAGGCAAGCCGAGCCATGCGCCGGGCTATGCGACGCTGATGGCGCTCGCCGCGTCGGTCGACACCGACACCGGCCCGGCAATGGAGCAGCGCGACGTGCGGCAGCGCATCGCCGCCAGCTATATCGCCGACGAGGGCATCAAGCTGACCCAGATGCGCGCGCTGTCGGCGTTGGCCAAGGGGCAGGTTCCCGGCCCCGAACAGTCGATCAGCAAAGTCGTCGTCGCCAAGACGATGCAGGACATGGCGGCGTTCGCGATGGACCTCAGCGAGGCGGGCGGGTTCGTCACCACCGGCGTTGACCCCGACCTCGCGCGGCTCCAGGGCAGCTA
>JAYTXW010000141.1:0-14122 GCA_043742745.1 Sphingomonadaceae bacterium | reverse complement strand
CCAGTACCTGGGCGGGCGGCTAATCACGGAGCGAAATTAGATGGCAACGGCAGCGACGACCGAATTCCTTCCCACCGGGAACGTCTCATCCGCCGAACTCAAGCAATATGTTGAACGAATCGAACGGCTTGAGGAAGACAAGAAGGCCGTCGCCGAGGACATCAAGGATGTCTTCGGTGAATTGAAAATGCAGGGTTACGACCCGAAGATCGTCCGGCAGGTCATCAGAATCCGCAAACAGGACGCGCAGGAGCGCCAGGAAATGGAAACAATCCTGCAGCTTTATCTTGACGCGCTGGGAATGACTTGAGCGGGCTGACGCTGCTCAAATCTCATTTAAATAGAAACGGTCGACTGCTGTCAGGTCATCAGCGAGGTCATAGACGATTGGTTGACCGGTCGGAATCTCGAGGGCAGCAATGTCTGTGTCGCTAATGCCCGACAAATGCTTAACCAACGCCCGCAGTGAATTGCCGTGCGCAGCGACAGCGACCCGTTCACCTGCCTTGAGTGCAGGCGCAATTGCTGCATCCCAATACGGCAGGACCCGCGCAATTGTATCCTTCAGGCTCTCGGTCGCCGGAACCGCCACCCCGGCGTAACGGCGCTCCCCCGACAGATCGAACGGTGAGCCCGGAGCGAGCGGCGGCGGCGGGACGTCAAACGAGCGTCGCCACACCATCACCTGGGCGTCACCATGCGCCCTCACCGTCTCGGCCTTGTTGAGCCCGGTCAGCCCGCCATAGTGGCGTTCGTTCAACCGCCAGTCCTTGGTCATCGGCAGCCACAGTCGGTCCATCGCGGCAAGCATCAGGTTGGCGGTCGTGATCGCGCGGCTTTGGAAGCTGGTGAACACACGGTCGAAATCGTAGCCCCGCGCTCGCAACAGTTCGCCGGCAGCCGTCGCCTCACCGACGCCTTTGGCCGTCAATGGCACATCCCACCAGCCGGTGAACCGGTTTTCGAGGTTCCACGCCGATTGGCCGTGGCGGATCAGGACGAGGGTCGGCATGGGCGGTCAATCCAGGTTTGACGACGACGGAGCGCCGCCGGTTCCGCCTAGCGAAGCCGGTCGATCACCTCAAGCAACGCAGCGAGACAGTCGCGCGCGAGAATACGCGAACGTTCGGGCGACCACCCCGCGACTGGTTCAGGATTCTCTGCGGCGTCCTTGAACGGCATCTCGAGGGTCATCGCGAGGCAGCCGAAACGATTGGCGACCTGGTTCGTGCCCATCGTCAGGTTCGCGCGTCCGGGCCCCGACGGCGGGTAGCCGACGCGCGTCTGGAAGTCGGGGCTGATCCGTTCGAGGATTGTCTTATAGTCACCAAGAAGCTCGAGCTGGCGGTCGGTGATGTTCGGGATGCCCTCGAACCCGGCGATGAAATTGTGCGGCAGCGCTTCATCGCCGTGGACGTCCATCGCGAAGTCGACCCCGGTCGCGTCCATCGCGGCGAGCGCATGGACTACCTCGGGCGAGCGGTCGAGCGTCGGCCCCGCCCATTCGCGGTTGAGGTTCGCTCCGGCGGCGTTTGTCCGCAGATGGCCACGCCGCGCCCCGTCGGGGTTCATGTTCGGAAGGATGTGGAAGCGCGCCTTCGCCCGCAGCGCGACGGCAACAGCGTCGGCGGGATCGGCCAGCCGGTCGAGGGCGCCCTCCATCCACCACTCGGCCATCGTCTCGCCCGGGTGCTGGCGGGCGTAGAGCCAGACATTTAGCGGGCCGTCGCCGAGTTCGACGAGATCGAGGTCCTGCCCGTCGAGCGTCTGCCCGAGGACGCGCGTCGTCACGCCGGGTGCCGCGCCGACCCGGGCGATCAGCGCGTGGTGGCGCTCCATCGTGTACGGTGCGAAATAGGCGATCCAAGCGTTGTCGTTTACCGGCGCGACGTCGATCGTCAGGACGCCGTCGGCGTAGCTGGTGTCGGTCCGCGTCCACGCTTCGCGGTCGTGCGAGACGACAGCGCGATAGCCGGGCCAACCGCCGGGATAGGCCGAGCCGCCGCAATTGGTGATCCGAATGCGACACACTGAACCGCGCGCGCCGCTTAGGCGGAAATAAAACCACTGGTAGAAGTCGCTGTGCGCATCGCGGCGGATAGCGAGGTCGATTGCCTGCGGACCCTCACACCGGAGTACCTCGATATTGCCGCCGTCGAATCCGGCACTGATCGTGAGGCTCATTTCAGCGACACATGTTGGGTTACGCCTGACGGCCCGGGGAAGCCGGCTAATAGAATATGCGCCATCGTCGGGACCGCGCGCGCCAGCGATGCCCGCGGCGAGCGCGTATCGATCGTCGCCTGGGCACTACCCTCCCAGATCAGCGTCTGATCGGCGGCGCGTTTGATCGTGATGCCGATCACGTCGATCTCGATCGCGTCGCGGCGGCCCTTGCCGACTGGTATCCCGACGCTGCCCCCCAGCCCGACGCCGCCGCCGCGCCCGCCAGAAAAGCCGCCGCCGCCGATACCGATGGAGAATGGCGACGGGCGGGGCGGACCGACCGACACATTCTGGGTGATCGTCAGCGTCGCGACATACACGGGGCCACTGTCGACCGGTGCAGGCGTGAAGCCCTGCCCGCGCAGCTCACCCGCCACCACATCGGCGTAGGTCCGATATTCGAGGCTGAACGATCCGGCACTGTTCGCCGGCACAAGCGCGATCGTTCCGCGCGTGACGGGGGTGCCGAGGTGGAAGCGCTTGACATCGACCGACGCGCCGCCGGTCGCCGCGCACCCGGAAACGATGGCGGCGGCGGCGATTGAAAGCGCGACAAGCAGGCGGCGGACGGTCATGGAACGATTACCCTGTGAAAATCTTGTCATCGCCGTAACAACGCGCATCGTCGCACAAACGACGCATCGCCGACCCGGAGTAGCCAATGCCCCCCGCCGCGACAATGCCCGCGACATCCGCCACGGGCGGAACGGTTCTTGTCACCGGCGGCGCGGGGTATATCGGCAGCCACGCGGTGCTCGCGCTGCGCGACGCTGGGCGCGCGGTCGCGGTCGTCGATACGTTGGCGACGGGGTTCCGCTGGGCTGTGCCCGACGATGTGCCGTTCTACCATGGCGACGTCGCCGACGGTGCCTTAATCGATCGCATCGTCGCCGAGCAGGGCGTCAGCGCGATCATGCATTTTGCGGGATCGCTGCTCGTCCCCGAATCTGTGACGAAGCCGCTCGACTACTACCGCAACAACGTCGTCGCCAGCCGCAACCTGATCGAATCGGCGGTGCGGAACGGCGTGGCGCACTTCATCTTTTCGTCGACCGCCGCCGTCTACGGCACGCCCGAAGTCGTCCCCGTGTCCGAGGACGCGCGCAGGTCGCCGATCAACCCGTACGGTAATTCAAAGCTGATGACCGAGATGATGCTGAGCGACGTCGCCCACGCGCATCCGCTCAGCTACGGCATCCTGCGCTATTTCAACGTCGCCGGCGCCGATCCGGCGGCGCGCAGCGGGCAATCGGTGCGCAACGCAACCCACCTCATCCATGTCGCCGCCGAGGCCGCGCGCGGCTTGCGGCGCGAGGTCATGATCTATGGCACCGATTATGACACCCCGGATGGCACCGGCGTACGCGACTATATTCATGTCTCCGACCTCGCCGCTGCCCATGTCGCGGCGCTGACATGGCTTGAGATGCATCCGGGCGAATCGTTCACCGCCAACTGCGGCTACTCGCGCGGATTTTCGGTGCTCGAAGTGCTCGACGCCGTCGACCGGGTGACGAACATGACGCTGAAACGCACGATCGCGCCGCGCCGGGCCGGGGACCCAGCCACCCTCGTCGCCGCCACGACACGCATCCGTGCGACGCTCGAATGGACGCCGCAGTACGACCAGCTCGAAACGATCGTCACCCACGCCCTCGAATGGGAGCGTCAGCTCGACGTGCGAGGGCTTCGCCCCTCGTGACTTCGCCTTGACTAATGCAGGCTTCGTCCGTAGTGACTGCGCTCCATTCGTTCAGGTGCTCCGATGAAGGTCCGCAACTCCCTCAAGTCGCTCAAGTCGCGCCATCGCGACTGTCAGATCGTGCGCCGCCGCGGTCGGACCTATGTCATTAACAAAACCAACCGTCGGTTTAAGGCGCGCCAGGGCTGATGTGTTGTCCGGTCGGCAGCCACGGGCTGTCGTCTGGGATGTCGGCCATGTCCTGTTCGACTGGGACCCGAGCTACCTTTACGAAAAGCTAATTGCCGACCCTGTCGAGCTCGGCTGGTTCCTGAGCCACGTCGTGACGCGCGAATGGCATTTCCAGCACGACCGTGGACGCCCGTTCGCCGAAACGTCGGCCGAGCTTATCGATCGATTCCCCGACCAGGCCGATCGCATCCGCGCATTCAAGACGCGCTGGAACGAGACGCTGCCCGCGCCGATGCGGGGGATGTCCGACCTTGTCGCGGACCTGCACGCACGCGGCGTCCCCCAGTTCGCGCTAACCAACTACAGCGGCGAATTCTGGCATCAGTGGCGACCAGGCGTCTCCTTGTTCGACCGCTTCACGGGTTTCGTCGTCTCGGGCGATGAGGGCATCGTCAAGCCTGACCCCGCAATTTACGCCCTTGCACTCGCGCGCTTCGGCTTCGCCCCCGGCGACGGCGTTTTCATCGACGACCGCGCCGACAACATCGCCGCCGCCAATACCGCCGGGCTGATCGGCCACGTCTTCGTCGACGCGGACGACACGCGCGCGTGGCTGGGGGGCTTGGGACTGATTTGAGCGGCACCTTGTCGCGCGCGCAGCCCCCGCTATGACAGAGCGATGGACCAGATTGTCATCCACGGCGGACGCCCGCTCAAGGGCCGAATCCACATTTCGGGGGCGAAGAACGCCGCGCTGACGCTGATGCCGTGCGCGCTGCTAACCGACGAACCGCTCACACTGCGCAACCTGCCGCGCCTCGCCGACATCGACACGTTCGGGCACCTGCTCAACGGCCACGGCGTCTCCACGGCCACCGAGGGATCGCACCCGCGCGAGTTCGGGCGAGTCATGACCTTCCGCGCCAACCGCATCACCAGCACGACGGCGCCGTACGACATCGTTCGCAAGATGCGCGCGTCGATCCTCGTCCTCGGCCCGTTGCTCGCGCGGACCGGCGAGGCGACCGTCAGCCTGCCCGGCGGCTGCGCGATCGGCAATCGCCCGATCGACCTCCATTTAAAGGCGCTTGAAGCCCTCGGTGCCGAAATCGAAATGGCCGCTGGCTACGTCAAGGCGACAGCTCCCAAGGGGCTGATTGGCGGGCGTTACACCTTCCCCAGCGTGTCGGTCGGCGCGACCGAAAACGTCGTCATGGCGGCCGTCTTGGCGAACGGCGTCAGCGTCATCGACAATGTCGCGCGCGAGCCCGAGATCGTCGACCTGTGCCGCTGCCTCGTCGCGATGGGGGCGAAGATCGACGGCATTGGGACCGAGCGGCTGACGATCACCGGCGTCGCCAAGCTCCACGGTGCGACCTACGCCGTCATGCCCGACCGGATCGAGACCGGCAGCTACGCCTGCGCGGCGGCGATCACCGGCGGCGAGATCGAACTCGTCGGCGCGGACATGACCAGCCTCGGAGCGACGTTCGCTGCCCTCGGCGAGGCGGGCCTCGCATTCGAGCCGACCGCCGACGGCATTAAGGTCAGTCGCGCGAATGGTCTCCACGGCGTCACCGTGTCGACCGCGCCCTACCCTGGCTTCCCGACCGACATGCAGGCGCAGTTCATGGCGATGCTGAGCGTCGCCGACGGGGCGTCGCTGCTGACCGAGACGATTTTCGAGAACCGCTACATGCACGTCCCCGAGCTCGCGCGGATGGGGGCCGACATCACCGTGCGGGGCACGTCGGCGATGGTTCGCGGCGTCCCCGAGCTCGTCGGCGCGCCGGTGATGGCGACCGACCTGCGCGCGTCGATGAGCCTCGTCCTCGCCGGGTTGGTAGCGAAGGGCGAGACCGTCGTTAGCCGCGTCTATCACCTCGACCGCGGCTATGAGCGGCTCGAGGAAAAATTGTCTGCCGTCGGGGCCGATATCGAGCGCGTGTCCGATGGTTGAACCCGACAGCCGCCTACTGCTCCTTGCTAACGAGGCCGACGAGGTGCCGCTGGTGTCAGCGCTGTTGCAGGACGCCGTCGTCCACGCCGCCGACATCGCGTGGGAGCCGCGCGCACGGCGACTCGTCCTGCTCGTCAACCGTTTTCGCTGCGAAACCGGCGATCTGACGCGCGTCCGCGCCGCGCTGCGCGTCGAAGGCGTGACCCGTCTCCAGCGCCGCGACTGGCCCCACGGCGATGCGATCCTCGACCTCCTCGCGGTAACCGCCGACGGGGATTCGCTCACGCTCGCGTTCGCCGCCGGGGCGACGCTCCGCGCTGAGGTCGAGACCATCGATCTCGTCGTCGAGGACATGAGCGCGCCGTGGCCAGCGTTGCGCGAACCACATCACGGCGCACGCTGAATGACCCTTTCGCCCACATCCCACCATTTCATGTCGCAGCGGCTGCGGCTGCATTATGTCGACTGGGGCAACCCGACCGCGCCGCCGCTGGTGCTGGTCCACGGCGGGCGCGACCATTGCCGCAATTGGGACTGGGTAGCCGCCGACCTCGCCCGCGACTGGCACGTCATCGCCCCCGATCTGCGCGGCCACGGCGACAGCGCGTGGTCGAGCGACGGCAACTACGGCATGGCCCCGTTCGTCTACGACCTCGCGCAACTGATCCACGGGCTTAAGCTGGCGCCCGTGACGTTGATCGCGCATTCGCTCGGCGGCAACGTCGCACTGCGCTACGCCGGGCTGTACCCTGAGAACGTCGCGACGATTGTCGCGATCGAGGGGCTCGGCCCGTCGCCGAAATGGCTCGCCCAGCGCGACAAGAGCACCCCGGACATGCGATTGCGCAACTGGATTGACGAGGTTCGCGGCCTCGCGGGGCGGCAGCCAAAGCGTTACGCCGGCATTGACGAGGCGCTGGCGCGGATGATGGCCGAGAACAAGCATCTGTCCGACGCGCAAGCGCGCCACTTGACGATTCACGGCGTGCTGCAGAACGAAGACGGCAGTTTCAGCTGGAAGTTCGATAACTACAACCGCGCGTGGTCGCCGGTCGATCTGCCCCGCGACGACGTCGCCGCGCTGTGGGGGCGGATCACCTGCCCAACGCTGCTAATCTACGGGGCCGAAAGCTGGGCGTCCAACCCGGCGACCGACGGGCGGCTAGCCGCGTTCGCCAACGCGCGCGTCGAGCTGTTCGAGCGCGCCGGCCACTGGGTCCACCACGACCGGACTGACGATTTTATTACGTGTACGCGGGCGTTCTTGGGGGAGTGACACAATGATCGATTTCACCGGCAAGACTGCGCTGATCACCGGCGCGGGGAGCGGCATCGGGCGGGCGGCGGCGCGACTGTATTCGACGCGCGGCGGAACGGTCATCGCCTTCGACAAGACTGAAGCAGTGCACGAGACAGCCACCGGGTACGACCGGATTACGCCACTGACCGGCGACGTCGGGGACAAGGCCGACGTCGACCGCGCCATCGCCGCCGCAGTCGCTACCGGGGGCCTCGACTTCGCCTTTGCCAACGCCGGGGTCGGCGGCGGCCTCGCGTCGCTGTTCGACTTGACCGTCGCCGAGTGGGAGAGCGTCCTACGCGTCAACCTGGTCGGCGTGTTCCTGACGGTGCAGGCGGCGGCCCGGGTAATGGTTACGGCTGGCGGCGGGTCGATCGTCGCGACCGCGAGCGTCGCGGGCATCCGCTCAGGGGCCGGCGGGGTGCCGTACAGTGCGTCGAAGGCGGGCGTCATCAACCTCGTCGCAACGTGCGCCAACCAGCTGAGCGGGAGCGGCGTCCGCGTCAACGCAGTGTGCCCTGGGCTAACCGAAACCGGCATGACGCAGCCGTGGTTCGACGGCGCGCGGGCGCGCGGAACCGAACACAAGCTGGGCCAGCTCAATCCGCTCAAGCGCGCCGCCGGGCCCAAGGAGGTTGCCGAGGTCGCGCTGTTCCTCGCCTCCGACGCCGCATCGTATATCAACGGCCAGGCGATCGCAGTCGATGGTGGCCTGTCGAGTTCTCACCCCACGGTGCCAGGGCGAATGGCCTAAGGTTCGGGTTCGCCACGCCTAAGCTGCTTGAGCAGCCTGAGTCGAGGCCGTAGACCCGGGCAATGACCAATGTCTTCAATGTCGCCAATTCGGTCCTGGGTCAGCAATGGGCGTGGCGCGGCGGCGTCGCGCCCGATCCGGCGGGAGGGGACACGCTTGTCAACCAGCTGTTCCGCGCGCGAGGGGCTGCCAACGCCGATTTTGACCGAATATCTAGCGCAAAGCTGCGCGACTGGCTCCCTGATCCCTCTATTTTTCGCGATATGGATCTTGCGAGCAACAGGCTCGCCGACGCCATAGAAAACGCCGAGCCGGTTGTCGTATTCGGCGACTATGACGTGGACGGTGCGACGAGTGCGGCGCTGCTCATCCGCGTCATCCGCGACGCTGGGGGTATCGCGAGCGCGTACATCCCAGACCGGCTGCTCGAAGGCTATGGCCCTTCGGCGAGTGCAATGACCGCGCTCGCGGCGGCAGGGGCGACGCTGATCGTTACCGTGGATTGTGGGACGCAGGGGTTCGACGCGCTGGCGGCGGCGCAGACGGCCAAAGTCGAGGTGATCGTCGTCGATCACCACCAGGCATCGACCGCCCTTCCACCCGCACTGGCGATCGTTAATCCACGCCGCCTCGACGAGGGCGACGGCGCGGCGTTCGGCCACCTCGCTGCTGTCGGTATGGCGTTCCTGTTGGCCGTCGGCGTCGTCAGGACGCTGCGCGTGCGCGACTGGTTTACAGACCGCCCCACCCCCGACCTTATGAGTCTCCTCGACCTCGTCGCACTCGGAACCGTCGCCGACGTCGTGCCCTTGACGGGACTCAATCGCGCCTTTGTCACGCAGGGACTCAAAGTAATGGCGGCGCGGCGAAACGTCGGACTTGCCGCGCTGGTGAGTGTTGCCGGTATCGACCGCGCGCCGACCTGCCGTGACGTCGGCTTCGCACTGGGGCCGCGAATCAACGCGGGTGGCCGGGTGGGCAAGTCCGACCTCGGCGTCCGCCTGCTGACAACCGCCGACGCCGAGGAAGCAGCCACCCTCGCGGCCGAACTCGACCGGCTGAACCTCGAGCGACGCGCTATCGAAGCGATCGTTGCCGACGAGGCGATTGCTCTCAGTGCGCGCACCGGTAACGCGGCGGTTGCAGTGATCGCGTCCGCAGGATGGCACCCCGGCGTCATCGGCATCGTTGCCGGACGGTTGAAGGATCGCCTGAAGAAGCCGGTAATTGTCATCGCCCTCGAAGGAACGGGTGACGGTGTCGTCGGCAAAGGGTCGGGACGCTCGGTCCCCGGCGTCGATCTGGGCGGGGCGGTGCTCGCGGCGAAGGACGCCGGCCTGCTGATCGCCGGTGGTGGCCATGCCATGGCGGCGGGCCTGACCGTTGCTGCCGACCGTGTCAACGATCTTGTGTTGTTTCTCGACGAACGGCTGGGCGGCGATGTCGGGCGCGCCGAGGGCAGCCGGGCAATAGCTGTCGACGTCGCGCTCGCCCCCGCCGGGGTCTCTGTCGACCTTGCCGATGCGCTCGAAGCTGCTGGTCCCTATGGTCAGGGCTGGCCGTATCCGCGCATCGCCAGCGGCCCGTGGCAGGTGGCGAAGGTCGACATCGTCGGCGATAACCACGTCCGTGCGATCCTGATGGGCGGCGACGGCGCTCGACTCAAGGCCATGGCGTTTCGTCACGGCGACACCCCGTTGGGATTAGGACTGCTAAGCGCCACGAGGGAATCGCGCTGGTGCGTGGTCGCCGGTCGCGTTGCGCGCGACGACTGGGGCCGGACCCCGACGGTTGAACTGCACCTTGACGATCTAGCGTGGGTTGACTAGCCGGTACACTCGCTCACGGCCCCTTCGTCTAGCGGTTAGGACGCGGCCCTTTCACGGCTGAAGCACGGGTTCGATTCCCGTAGGGGTCACCATCCTGAATTCGCTCCGCTATTTGCACGCCGTAGGAGAGTGTGGCCCCGACAGCCCACTTACCGTGGCCCCAGCCACGCGGTCGGCAAGCCGCTGAGCAATCAGATAAACTTGCTTTCGCTTTGTATTATGATCGACCATTTCGGGAGTCATGCCGCAAATTGATTTAGCTTCCTCCCGACTTAGGCCTAGTTCGACTAAGTGACAGGCAGCGTTCTTCCGCAGTCCATGTGGGTGCAACGCCACGCCGTCGTCGATCTCGCCGAGCGCGACCGCTTCGGCGTGAGCGGCCACGACGGCCGGCTGCGCAAGTGTATGATTAATGCGGTCGCGGATTTTCTCGACTTCGGCGAACGGCTTGCCGAAGCGGTCGTATAGAATCGTCACCGCGCGCCGGGCCATCCCGTCGATCTCGGCGATCCATCGCGGGTGCATTGGCACCGCGGCAAACTTGCCGGTCTTTCCCTGTCGAAGCTGCATGATGCGACGGTCGTGCCATCCGTGCTGCATCCTGATGACATCGCCACCCCGCTGACCGGAACAGAGATAAGTGATGATGGCAAGCCGCGTCATCGGCAGCGCAACGGCGATCGCCGCTTCAATCACCCGCGCAGGCCATGGCTCATGCTCGCCAATTTCGAGCGCAGGGACGCCGGCGGCGGCGTTGCTGTCGACCCAGCCCAGCTTCGTCGCCTGGACCAGCATGAGACGCAGAATAGCGAGGTAGTTGTTCGCGACACCCGGCCGATCTGCCATTGACGCTTGTATCTTGTAGACGTGCATCGGCTTAATCTGGCGCACGAGGCGGTGGCCGTGGTCACACTCTATGCGATCGGCATACTTCCGATAGTTGTCGAGCGTGCGCTCCGACAGCGGTCCGCGCTTCGTCCGCCGCGACGTCAGTGACGCGCGGAACAGGTGACAGAGCGCCGCCACGCTATTGGGAATAATATCCGGTCGCACCCGCACGTCGTCGCCGGCCTTGGCATTGGCTAGCGCGGCGGGGAACGTTGGATCTTCGAAAGCGGGTAAGCGGATGCGTTGTGTGACGCGCTTGCCGTCCCTGCCCCGCCACCTCCGGCGATAGTAGAGCCGCCCGTTGGTCTCTTCGACATTGGGGATCACAAATCGTCCCATGTATCGACCTCCCCTGCCTGCGCCGCTCCGGGCAAGAAACGAATGCCGCCATCAGGAAGAAACTCGACCGCACATTTTTCGACGTCCAGCCCGATCTCGCGCACGCTCCGCGCGAGGCGTGCGACGGCCGCTTTGCTGGCGTAGCGAGGAGTCGGACGGCGCGTGGTCATCAGACGACTGTCAATCGGCTTGTGCGATAGACGGCCCACTCGATTGATTGGAACGCCTGGATGTCAGTGGTTGTTCTGGACACTAAAGGAATCTTCGGTTCGGCGACCCGCGTAACCAAGCCGATCAGCGCCCAAGCAGCGCGATGTTTGGGCGAGAACTTAAGGTCGTCCTCGCCACCCCACGCCCTCCGAACCTTGCGGTCGAGATTAATCAGCAACTCCGCGACACTACTTTGCACGGTCATCGTCTGTCTCAGGCGGAAGAGTTTGCATAAGCGATGCAATCTTGGCTGGCGTCGCAGCAGATCCAAATTTAAGGAACTCGAAAATTTGCCGAAGCAGCTTGTCGGCTTCGATGTAGGCGACCCGCCACTCGCGACCACCGACACTTTGTTCGAGTTTCTCTCGTTCCTGGCCAGTCAGGACAAGAAGGTTATCTGCGTTAGGTTGACGCCACGGCCGGTTTTCCGTTGTCAAATACGCTAATGCCTCCACCGGAACGCGCCAAAATATCGGCTGGACTTCGATGACCTCACTGCGCTCGGCCGCTTCCACCACAAGCCACATCATCCGCACACTCCTGCGGAGCGCAGGCCAGGCATCAGTGACTAGGCGCGTGGCGCGAGCCGGAGGGACGCCCCACTGCCACAACTCGACAACGACAACGACTTGGAAGAACTGATCCGCGTAGTAGCGCGCCGGAACACCGTGTCCCGTATTCACGCCCTCGGGAAATTTCTGCCGGATCAGGTGCTTCATCCGACCGGTAAATGCCTTCGCTCCGTCCTCAGTGATGCCGAGGAAGCTGCGAAAGAACGCCTCCACATCTCGCGAGCCAAAATAGTTGGGAACGTGCGCCATTGTGTGTGAATCCTATCACGATTAAGCCATGCCGTCAACGGTGCTAAGGCTAGCACTATCGATGGGGATGTCATATGCGAACGAACAAGCAAACTCGCGCGATCATCGGAAATGGGTCCCGCTGGCCCCTGCGCCGGCTTGATCACGCACAATCCGTCGGGCTTGTTCTGGTCGGACGCGAGCTTGGCGATGAACTTGTTGTAACTGACGCCCGCGGACGCGGTCAGCCCGGTGACCTCGCGGATGCGGGTGCGGGTCTCGGCGGCGATGTTCGTCGCCGAACCGATGCCGCGGCGATCGTCGGTAACGTCGAGATACGCCTCGTCGAGCGACAGCGGCTCGATCAGCTCGGTATAGTTGGCGAAGATCGCCCGGATCTGGTTCGACACCGCGCGGTAGACATCAAACCGCGGCGGCACGAACACCAGCCCCGGACAGCGGCGTAGCGCGGTGACCGACGCCATCGCCGAGCGGACCCCAAACACCCGCGCTTCATAGCTCGCCGCCGCGACGACTCCGCGGGCCTGGGCGCTACCGACCGCGACCGGGCGCCCGCGAAGCGACGGGTCATCGCGCTGTTCGACGCTGGCGTAGAACGCGTCCATGTCGATGTGAATGATCTTGCGGTTGGTCATCGCGGGTCAGCCGGGGATGATCCGCATCTCGTCGTCGGGATAGGCGTCGGTCATCGCGCAGACCGCGGCGAAGTCCCCGGTCAGCCAATCTGTGTACTCATGGGGCGCCAGGATCATCGGCATCGCCTTCGGGTGGATCGCGCCGACGAGGGCGTTCGGCGCGGTCGTCAGGAACGCGAACCGGTCGATCGTATCGGTCGGGCGCCAGATCCCGGCGAACGCGAACACCTCCTGTGCCGGCACGTCGAACCAGACCTTGCGCTTGCGGCCTGTCAGCGGATCAGGATCGGCGGTCCACTCGGAGAACGCAGTGACCGGCACGAGGCAGCGGCGGTCTGGACGACTGAGCGCGGTCCGCCAGAACGGCGAGACGAGATTGCGGACGTTGGTCACCGGACGTGACGCTGCCGCTGGCGGCGGAAACCCCCACTTCATCACCGCGAACTCGCGGCCGCCGGTTACGGTCGAGCGGATCACCGGCGCGTCGCGGTCGGGGTAGATCTCGCCGAACGCCGGCAGGTTGGGCGAACTCGCCGGATCGACCGCGAACAGGCGGCGCATGGCTTCGACGTTCGAGGTCAGCTGGTAAAGATTACACATGTGGCGATCCGATCACGACCGATAGCGCGATACAACCCGCTTCCATTCATGCTCGCTCGGATAAGGTGGCTGCTCGCCTTCCGGCTGCTCGCGGGTTACGACGAACCGCGGGTGCACCACCCGACCTGCGCTATGGCAGGCCTCGCAGCGTAGACGGTCCAGCGCACTTGGCAGGCTATCGTCCCAGCCACGTCGGACGAACAGCCACCACAGTGGTATCGCGTCGAGCCGACGAACGCGACTGCAGCCCGGGCACGTCACCCGAAACGTCCGGCGATGCAGCGCGCATTGCTCGAGTGTCCTCAGCCGCCGCCCGACGTGGTCGACGCTGTCGTCGGTCGAGGCCGTCGCGGTGGCCGCGTCATCGGAGCCAGTGCGATCAGTCCTCATGTCGGCCGGCGATCTTCAACTGGCGGACGATCCCATTGAACGCCGCCGTTGTGCCCTGCGCCCGGCCGATCTCGTTGGGCTGCCCCGCGGCGTCCCAGAACAGCTCGAGCGGCCAGCGTTCGGGGCAATGCGGCAGCAGACAGCGCAGCGCGAGCCGCACCTCGACCCCGGCAACCGGCGCGGTGCCCGAACGGACCATCGCCGCGCGCAGGGGACGACGGCTGCGTTCAACGGCATTGTCCGCCAGTTGAAGATTGCCGGCCGACATGAGGACTGAACACACTGGCTCCCATGACG
>JAYTXW010000140.1:0-1568 GCA_043742745.1 Sphingomonadaceae bacterium | reverse complement strand
CTCGCCTCCTTGGCGGTGACGAGGCGGCTAAGCTGGCGGACCTCGACTGGCAGCCCGGCGAAGCGGTCGCGGAAGCCCGCGAAATGCTGGCGGGCGAGGAGGGTGGTCGGGCAGACGATCGCGACCTGCTGCCCGCTGAGCGCGGCGGCGTAGGCGGCACGGAGCGCGACCTCGGTCTTGCCGAAGCCGACATCGCCGCAGACGAGGCGGTCCATCGGGCGTCCGCTCGCGAGGTCGCCGAGGACGTCGTCGATGGCTTTGAGCTGGTCGTCCGTCTCGCTGTACGGGAAGCGGTCGGCGAATTCGGCCATGCCGTGCGGATCGGGGATGCACGCCTCGGCCTCGCGGAGGGCGCGCGCGGCGGCGGTTGCCATGAGTTCACCTGCGATTTCGCGGATGCGGTCCTTCATCCGCGCCTTGCGCGCCTGCCACGCGACGCCGCCGAGCTTGTCGAGTGCGACGCCCTCGGACTCGCTGCCGTAGCGCGACAGGACATCGATGTTCTCGACCGGCACGTACAGCTTGTCGCCGCCGTGGTAGCTGAGCATCACGCAGTCGTGCGGCGCGCGGCTGGCGGCGACGGCCTGCGGTGCGCCCGGCGCGAGCGCGGTGCCGCGTCCGCCGATCTGAACGGGGACCAATCCTTCGTAGCGCCCGACGCCGTGGTCCTTGTGGACGAGCAGGTCGCCCGGCGTCAGCATCGCCAGTTCGGCCATGAAGGCGTCGGCCTTCTTCGCGCTGCGGCGGCGGCGGACGAGGCGGTCGCCGAGCATGTCCTGTTCGGTCAGGACGGCGACGTCACTCTGGGAAAAGCCGTGGTCGAGCGGCAGAATCGCGATGGCGACGGTGCCGTCGGCGGACGTGCCGAGGGCTTCCTGCCACGAGTCCGCCGGGGCGACACGCGACACGCCGTGGTCGGCGAGCAGCCCGGACAGCCGGTCGCGCGCGCCTTTCGAGTAGCTGGCGAGGATAACCCGGCGCTTGGCCGTGCGGAGGTCGTCGATGTGCGTCTTGACCGCTTCATAGACGTTCGATTGCGCCGTGCGTTCGGGGGTAAAGTCGCGCGGGTTGGTCGTCTCGCAGTCGATCGTCCGGCGGGTGCCGTCGGGGACGGGGAAGGGCGAAGTCAGATGCGCCTTTGCCCCCGCGAGAAGCCCGGTCCATTCAACGCGGCTCAGGTACAGTGCGTCGGTTGGGAGGGGGCGGTAGCTGCCCTTCTTCGCCGACAGCGCAGCGGTGCGGTTGTCGTAGTAATCGGCGATCGCCTCGAGCCGCGACTCAGCCGCCGCGTCGGCCCCGGCCTCGCGCACCACGACCGCGCCGTCGCCGAGATAATCGAACAGCGTCGCCAGCCCTGGCTCGAATAGCGGCAGCCAATGCTCCATCCCCGCGAGCCGTCGCCCGTCGGACATCGCCTCGTACAGCGGGTCGCCCGTCGCGGCCGCGCCGAAGGCGGCGAGGTAGCCGGCGCGAAACGCCTTGATCGTCGCCTCGTCGAGCAGGACCTCGTTGACCGGCAGCAGGGTAAAGCCCTTCGCCGTCTCGACCGTGCGCTGGGTGGCGGGATC
>JAYTXW010000139.1:0-1509 GCA_043742745.1 Sphingomonadaceae bacterium | reverse complement strand
GATTATGTCGGCGGCCTGCTCAACGGGCTTGCCAGTGGCATTGGTCGTCGGGGTCGGCTGCGCCTCGACCGGGCCGGTCGGGTTGGCGACGTCGGTTGCTGTACCTGCGCTGCTGGGCGAGGCCGGCGTGGTCTGCGCGTCCGCCGGCGTGGCGACGAGGCCGGCACCAACGAGAAGCGTCGTGGCGAGCAGACGCTGACGGAAATTCTGTGTCATATAACCCCTTCTCGCCGCTTTGGGAGGCGGCTGGTTGTGGACGGCGCGCGAACAGAACGGACCGATCAAGCCGTCGTGTTAAATGAAACTATCTGCTACAAGCAATGTCTTCTGCCTCTCCAACCGTGCGAAGATCGCGCGATGTTTCTATTTTATCACACTTAGCACCTTGCCGCTCCAGTCGGGGGGAGCCATCATCCGGATCTCATTCGGGGAGGTTTTTCATGGTTCGATGGGCGATCACAGTTGCGCTGATGTGGGCGGCGGGCTCGCCGCTCGCGGCAAAGCCGAAGTTCGTCGCGGGACCGCCGGCCGGGTTCGAGAGGCTGCTGGCGTGTCGGGGGTTGGGCGAAAGCGCTGCGAGGCTTGCCTGTTTTGATCGTGAGGCGGGTTCGGTTGGCGAGGCGGTCGCACGGCGCGATATCGTCGTCGTCGACCGCGAGGCGGCGGGCAAGATGCGGCGCTCGCTGTTTGGTCTCGCCTTGCCCGACCTGGCCATCTTCGGTGACGACGGCAAGGACGCGATAAAGCAAATCGACGGAGTAATTGCGGGCGTCTCGACCAACCGCGACGGGGGCTATGTGTTCTCGCTCGCCGACGGTAGCCGCTGGACGCAGATCGATGACCGGACGATCGCACTCGAGCCGCGTGGCGGCGACAAGGTGATGGTCAGCAAGGCTGCGATGGGCAGCTATATGCTGAGCGTGCGGCGACAACCCGGCGTGCGGGTGCGTCGAATTGATTAAGATGCTCTTGGCGCCGGATCCACTCGATCAGCGGGCGATCGCGGCGCGGCGTTCGCGCCTAAGACTAACGACGGCATAGTTGCATAGGTTTTCGCGGGAGCGGCGTATCGGCCTGCCGCTCAAGTTCGTTGTGATCACCTCAACCACCCCGATCAGATGAGTCGAAGTCGGTGCGGAGATTGCCTCGCAAACAACGCGGCCAGTTCGCGAAGATCCATCCCATACCGCCGCTGGAACCCTGCCTCTCCGATCTGGTGCTGCTCGATATGGTGGGAGACACAAAGGCTAATCACCCATTTGTCGGACGGCTTCAACCCGATCCCGCCGTCAGTCCCGCCACGTACGTGCGCACATTCGATCGGAACCTGCGGGCACCCCAGCACGCAGCAGTGATGAGCGCGAACCCACGCCCGGTGAGCAGGACAGGTGCGAGGATCGTTCTCCTTGCGGGAACGATCGATCCGCAACGGGAGAAGCCGGCTAGGCAAGAGCCAGCTCCGGGACCCTGACCTTAACCCGTGTCGACCGCTTTGTGACTGGCTCGCGC
>JAYTXW010000138.1:0-2223 GCA_043742745.1 Sphingomonadaceae bacterium | reverse complement strand
TCGCCATTGCCCGCGGCTTGACCGGCAAGGCTGGTGGCTTCGCCCGCACTCCCCACGAAAACCGTCGATCCGCCCGACCGCGCTGCCGCCGCGGCATTGAGTCCGGCGCTCAGCACCGTCGTCAGGATCGCCCCGCCGAAGCGCTGGAGGAAGTGGCGATTGACCTTGCCGCCAATGCCGGCGCGGCCAAGGTCGTCGGTCGCCGGGGAGGCAAGGTCGATCGAAACGCCATCGGAGCGGATCAACCGCGTCCACAGCACGAACACCCGCGACGCGCCCTGCGCCACGCCCGACTTGTACTGGCCGATGACCCGGCTCCCCGCCGGGATCAGCACGCTCGTCCCGTCAAAGCTGCGCACGTCGCGCTGGATCACCGCGCGGGCAAAACCGGGGAGGTCGGAATTGAGCGCGGTTTCCATCGTCGCCCCGATCACCGCGCCTTGCGGCACGAGTCGGTCGAGCCCGGTCATCCGGCGCGCCGTGGCGACCTCGACCTCCTGATTGCCGACCCGCGCCGAAAAGCGCTCGGTGTCGCTGAGGTTGCGGTCGGCGGCGGGACCCGGTGCGGGCGAGACGACCGTCGTCGAGGTCGATCCGCCGCTCGAATCGCTGCGCACTTCAACCGATCCGGGCGCGCGCGGCACATCGGCCTGCGCCATGTCGACGACCAGCGCCGGCGCACGCAGCCGCTCGCGCATCGGATCGCCCGACGACACGCTGGGCGACGACAAAGCGGGCTCGAACCCGACCTGGCGCGTGGGCCGCGTCGCCAGCAACGTCACCGGCGCGTTGGCCCCCACGACATAGTTGAGCGGCACCGAGGGCGGAGGTATCGCCGCCGAAGCCGTCTGGACCAGCGGCGCGGGAGCGGTCGCCGTGGTCGCGGCCAGCGGCGGGAGCAAGGCATCGCGCCCTTCGGCGGCGGCGCGAGCGTTGGACAACCACAGAAACACGCCCACACCGACCAGGCCGAGCGTGGTCGCCATCGCGGCCATTGGGGTCTGTCGCCGTGCCTGCGCCACCGCAGGGCGCTTAACGATCAGGGTTTCGGTCATTTGCGGACCCCGGTACCGGAGGTGACCATGGCGAACCGCGCGCCGGTCCTCAGGGTAAAGCGGCCACTGGTCTGCTGGACGACCATCACCCGCCCGCGCATCGACGAATTGACCAGCGATTCGTCCTTGCCCGGTCCGCCCGCGAAGATCGCCGGGACGGCTTCATTTTCGGCGAATTCGAAATAGGTCATCAGGCCGTCGTCCCACACCCGCGCCGGGAGCAATTCTTTTGCTCCGGTCATCGCATAAGCAAAATTGAGATTGAGCGGGGGCGGTGGTGGTGGCTCCTCGATCGCCTCGACCACCTCACGCGGGGTATCGATCCGCACCACCCAAGGCGTCGACGGTGCGCGCGGTTTGGTTTCAAGCGAAAAGGCATAGCGGCGCTTGTCGGTGACGACGGTCATGTTGGTCGCGGCGTTCTTGACCAGCGGCTTGAGGAACAGGTCGCGCGCCTTTTTGTTGGGCGTCACCTGCCACGTCAACGCGTCGCCGATCGAGACATTCTCGATCCGCTCGTCCGATCCGAATTCGAGCATGATCTGCCAGCCGAGCGCGCCTTGCAGCCGGATCACCTCGTCGGGCTGATAAAGCACCGACTGGATGTGGGGATCGGCCCCGGTCGGCTCAGGCATGCGCGCCGCCACCAGCAGCAAGAGCGGGAGAATCATCGCGCGCTTCATTGGACAAAGCCTTCGGCGTCGCGGCGATAGCGGGTAACCTGGAAGCCAAGCGGATTGTCGAACCGGTCGGCGGACTGGAGCGGTCGACCGTTGAAACCGAAACTGATCGCCGCGACATAGTTGGCGTCCTGTCCGCTCGCCGCACCGATTGCCCGGCGGCTGGCGGTAAAGCGGACCAGCCCGGCGCCGTCGCCGATCAGCGATACGCTGCGGATGTGGATCGACACCGTGTCGCCGCGGCCGAGCATGTTGAGCGGACTTTGCGGATTGCTCGCCGCCATTTCGGCAACATAGGCAGTCGCCACCGGGCGCGATGACATCACCTGCACCCGGCGATACTGCTGCGCCAGGTCGGTCGCGTCGAAGGTCTCGCGCGCGACGACATAGCCCGCCAGCTGGGCCTGGATCACCGCCTCGTTCTGGGTCAGCCGGCCGTCGGACAGGGTCATCGCCGGCTCGACCGCGCCGGTCTGACGATCAACCGT
>JAYTXW010000137.1:0-2400 GCA_043742745.1 Sphingomonadaceae bacterium | reverse complement strand
CCCCGCTCTCCGTTCGCTTCGCTCTCGGGGGGGGGGAGGGGGCCAATGACCGTCTACATTATCGGTGCGGGCCTTGCGGGCCTGTCGGCGGCGACCGAGTGCGCTGCACGCGGGGCGCGTGTCGTCGTCTACGAGGCCGCGCGGCACGCCGGGGGGCGGTGCCGGTCATATTTCGACGCCGCGACCGGGCTGACGATCGACAACGGCAATCACTTCGTTGCCGCCGGCAACACTGCCGTCATGGCGTATATCGACCGCATCGGCGCGCGGAGTGCGCTTGCCGGCGAAGACGAGGCGCGGTTCGATTTCGTCGATGTGGCGACCGGCGCGCACTGGGCGCTGCGTCTCAACGGCGGGCGGGTGCCGTGGTGGGTGTTGCGCGGCGCGCGGCGCGTGCCCGGGACGCGCGCGCGCGACTATATCCGGCTGACGACGCTGCTCCGCGAGCATGGCGACGCGACGCTGGCGGAGGTCATCCCGACGACGGGGCCGCTGTGGGACCGGCTGCTCGACACTTTTTTCCGCTCGGCGCTCAACACGCCGCCCGCGCTGGGCTCGGCGCGGCTGGCAGGCGCGATTGTCCGTGAGACACTGGCGTCGGGGGGCGATGCCTGCCGTCCGCGCTACGCCGTCCCGACGCTCGCGGCGGCGTTTATCGACCCGGCGCTGGCGTGGCTGGCGGCAAATGGCGGCGAGGTCCGGTTCGGCACGCGGGTGCGCGGGGTTGTCCGCGATGGTGGGCGGGCAACGGCGCTGACATTGGGTGACGGCGCGGTCACGGTCGACCCTACCGACACCGTCATCGTCGCGACGCCACCGTGGATTGCCGCCGACCTCCTTCCCGGTCTGTCCGTGCCGACCGAATTCCACGCGATCGTCAACGCGCATTTCGCCGTTGCCGCCCCCCCCGGCGTTCCGGCGATTCTTGCGGTTTTGGGCGGGACGGCGGAATGGCTCGTCGCCCACCCCGACCGCATCTCGGTGACGGTCAGCGCCGCCGACGCGCTCGCGGCAGCGCCGCGTGAGGCGATTGCGGCAACACTATGGGCCGACATCCAGCGCGCCTACGACATCAGCACGCCGATGCCGCCGTTCCAGATCATCAAGGAGGCGCGCGCGACCTTCGCCGCAACGCCCGCGCAGGATGCGCGCCGGCCGGGGGCGGCGACGGCGACGGCGAATCTGTTCCTCGCCGGAGACTGGACGCAAACCGGTCTGCCCGCGACGATCGAGGGGGCGATCCGATCGGGCGTGACGGCGGCGGGGTTGGCCACGAGGGGTTAACCGTTTATGCGGCGGCGATGCGCGCTGCGACAATCGCTCCCGAAACGACCGCCGACGTCCTTGACGCCGCCGTTGCGCGTGCGGCGGACGCGCTCGCGGCGCTCCAGCGTCCCGACGGGCACTGGGTGTTCGAGCTCGAGGCGGACGCGACAATCCCCGCCGAATATATCCTCCTCCGCCACTATCTTGGCGAAGTCGTCGACACCGATCTCGAAGCGCGGATCGGGCGCTACCTCCGCCGCATCCAGGGGCCGGGCGTCGCCGGGGGGCACGACGGCTGGGGTCTGTTCCACGGCGGGGCGTTCGACATCTCGGCCAGCGTCAAGGGGTATTTTGCGCTGCGGATGATCGGCGACGCGCTGGACGCGCCGCACATGATCCGCGCCCGCGCCGCGATCCTGGCAGCGGGCGGGGCGGCGGCGGTCAACGTCTTCACCCGTATTCAACTCGCGCTGTTTGCTGCCGGGCCGTGGCGGACGATCCCGACGATGCCGCCCGAACTGATCCTCGCGCCGCGCTGGTTCCCGGTGCACCTGAGCAAGATGGCGTATTGGGCGCGGACGGTGATCGTGCCGCTGCTGGTGCTCGGCGCGCTCAAACCCGTCGCGCGCAACCCGACGGGCGTTCGTGTCGATGAACTCTATCTTCCAAAGGCGACGGTCAAGCCGAAGTCGAACGTCGCCGGGGCCAAGCTATTTTGGCAGATTGCCTTCGGCGCGCTCGACATGGTGCTCAAGGCGGGCGACGGGCTGTGGCCCAAATGGCTGCGCCAGCGGGCGATCGACCGGTGTGTTGCCTTTGTCATCGAGCGGCTTAACGGCGACGACGGCCTCGGCGCGATCTATCCGGCAATGGCGAATAGCGTGATGATGTTCGACGCTCTGGGGGACCGGACCCACCGCGATATCGCCCGTGCAGCAGTCGAGAAGCTGATCGTCCGGCGTGACGACGGCGAAATCTATTGTCAGCCGTGCCTGTCGCCGATCTGGGACACCGCCCTTGCGGCGCACGCGATGCTCGAAGTCCGAACGCCGAACGCCGAGGCCGCCGCCGATCGGGGGCTCGACTGGCTGATCCCGCGTCAGGAATTGACCGTGCACGGCGATTGGGCCGACA
>JAYTXW010000136.1:0-2877 GCA_043742745.1 Sphingomonadaceae bacterium | reverse complement strand
CAATAGTTACAGAGTTTGTCACTGTGATGGCGGCGCAATTCCTGCGACGGAAGATCTTCACCGACCGAGACTAGTGGCTTGCACATCCTACTCATCGAGGACGATTCGATCACCGCCGACGCCGTCACGCTGGTGCTGGCGCGCGAGAACGTGACCGTTCAGCGAGCGGGCAATGGGGAAAGCGGACTCGTCATCGCTGGCGAACCGGCAGTCGACGTCATCATCCTCGACCGGATGCTGCCGGGGATGTCGGGGATCGACGTCATCGCCCGGCTGCGCGCGGCGGGGATCGAGAAGCCGGTGCTGATGCTGTCGGCGCTCGGCCGCGCGGAGCATCGGATCGAGGGGCTCGACAGCGGCGTCGACGACTATCTGGCCAAGCCGTTTGCGCCCGAGGAGCTGATTGCTCGTGTACGCGCACTCTACCGAAGGACGACTGTGCAGGCGCGTCATCCGGTGCTGATCCACGGCGACCTTGAGCTCCACGTCCGCGCGCGGACGGCGCATCGCGGCGGTCGCCATCTCGGGCTGAGCCCCAAGGAATTCGACTTACTCAAATACCTGATGGAGAATGCGGGCGAGGTCGTGACGCGCGAGATGTTGCTGCGTCATGTCTGGAAGCTAAACTTCGACCCGCAGACCAACGTCATTGACGTCAACCTCGTCCGGCTTCGGCGCAAGCTTGAGGACGGCTTTGCGACCGGCTGCCTCGAAACCGTGCGCGGCAGCGGCTATCGGCTGGTCGCGCCGTGAACCGTCTCGCGTCGATCGCCGTCCGCCAGACGCTCGTGTCGACCGTCATCATCCTGTGCGCCGTCCTTGGCTTTGCGGCGATCGCGATCGACACCACCGCAACGAGTATGCGCGCCGATCTGCTGCGGACAGTCGATACCGATATCGCGGGCCTCGTCGATGTCATGGCGGGCGGCGGTGTCGCCGAACTGCGGTTGCGGATCGGCGATCGGATCGCGCTGGAGCCGGCGGACGGCGTCCCGGCGCTGTACCTGCTCACTGACAACGCCGGGGTGCGGCTGGCCGGAAATCTGACCGACTTGCCGGTCGTCGACGCCGCGCGATCGGCAATGGGCGAGATCGAGACGGCGGCGGGGTCGGCAATCGTCCGGGCGACCCGGCTGCGCGGCGGAATGACGCTCGTCGTCGGACGCTCGCTCGGTCCGGCGGCCGCGCTGACGCGCCACTTAGAGCGCGCGTTTGCAGTGACTGCCATCATCACGCTGGCGGCGGCGCTAGTTGGGGGGCTGGCTGCCGCCGGGCGGCTGGGGGGCCGGGTCGCACGGCTGAACGACGCCTTTGACCGGTTCGATCGCGGCGATCTCGCCGCTCGCGCTGACGCGCCGATGGGGACCGACGAGGTCGCGCTTCTGAGCCAGCACGTCGATGCGCATTTGACCAAAATCGAACATCTGTTTCGCACGCAACGCCAAATCAGCGATGACATCGCCCACGAATTGCGGACGCCGCTCGTCCACCTTGACACGCGGCTGCTCGAGGCGCTCGACCACACCGCCGACCCCGCTGTCGCCTCATCGCTTGAACGCGCGCGCGCCGATGTGCGGTCGGTTGTCTCGCTGTTCGACGCGCTCCTCGATATCGCGATGGCCGACTCGGTCGAGGGCACTGTGCTGGCGACGTGTGTCGATCTGTCGAGCGTCGCTAGTGACATCGTCGAACTATATGCTGCCAGCGCCGAGGAGGTCGGCATCGATTTTGCGTCGCGGATCGCGCCCGGCGTCACGATGCGCGGGGAGCCAATGCAGATTAGCCGGTTGATCGCCAATCTTCTCGATAACGCGTTCAAATATGCGCCGTCGGGGTCGCGCGTTCTCCTAACCGTCGCCCCCGGCCCGCGCCTCGTGGTCGAGGATAACGGTCCCGGCGTCGCCTCCGCCGACCGTGAAACGATCTTCGAACGGTTTCGCCGATCGACCGCCGCCGGGTCGGGCCACGGCCTCGGCCTCGCACTCGTCAAGGTTATCGCCGTCCGCCACGGATTGGCCGCGCGGGTCGAGGATGCAGCCCCGGGAGCACGTTTTGTGATCGAGCCATTATGAAGACCCTGCTTGTCCTCGCGCTGATCGGCAGCACGGCGCTCGCTGACGATTTTACCAAAGTCATCGATGCGGTGGTGAGTGGTGATAGTCGCAGCGCGGCGGTGCGCCGTCATGCGGCTGAAACCCTCGCCGCGCTCGGCGCCCGCCCCACCGCCGGGACGCCCGATCTCGCCAAGCTATGGGGGGCGGGAACACCCCCCGCATACCGCGACCGCGCGCTCGGTCCTGCATACCGGATAATCGCGGTCGTCCCCGGCGGCAGCGCGCGTTTCGACCAGGTATTCCTCGCCGGCCAGCGTGCGCGCGTCGCGGTGGTCGCTCACGGCACCGCACCCGCACGGGTTGCCGTGACCGACGACGACGGGCTGCCGCAATGCGGTGCGAGCGATGCGGTCGGGCGCTGCGACTGGGTCCCGTTGTGGACAACGCGCTTTCGCATCGAACTCAAGAATCCTGATAGTCAGGCCGCTTCGTATACCGTCGTCGTCCAGTGACCCCGCGATCATGGAACTGATCTGCTATCTCCACGACGGCTGAGTACCCGCGATCCGGCCAGCGCCGTCGCAGCGGGAGTGGATGGACGAGACGCCCGAATCGTTTGCTTACCGGTGCCTGCCTCTCAACATCGCCAACGCGCACGGCTGGGAAGTCCTTAGCCCTGTGGGTTTCGCGGCGCGGTGGAACGGTGGTACTGGCATAGAGGCAATAATACCAAGACTCTCTGATCAGAACCCATGCGCCCATGTCCGGAGTCCGATGGACATGATGCGCCACGGTTGGTCGGTGAGGCGGTTCCAGGCGAAGC
>JAYTXW010000135.1:0-2116 GCA_043742745.1 Sphingomonadaceae bacterium | reverse complement strand
CAGGAGCGGGAGCGGTCATCATCGCGGACGCCTGCGACGCGGCGGGTCGCCCCTATGCCTTCAACAATCGAGCCGGCAATGGCGCGGCGGCTTCCTCCTATCTGATGGCATTAGGCGTCGACGTGAACATGACGGGACGGGATGGATCGGTCGTCACCTACAGCGGCACGTCCTTCTCGACGCCGACGATCAGCGGCGCCGCGGCATTGATCGCGCAAGCCAGGCCGAACCTGACCGGCGCGCAGATTGTCTCGTTACTCTTGAACAACGCCTATGACGCGGGACCACCGGGCCGCGACGAGATGTACGGCAACAGCATTCTCGATATGGGCCGCGCCTTTGCCGCACTCGGTATTGCCGGTTAGGGTAGGCGTAGTTCGATGCTCCTGTTCGCCGCGCTTCTCCTGGAACAGACCATTGCTCCACCCGTGCCATCCGAGGATATCGTTGTCACCGGACGACGAACGGAGCGGCTCAAGCGGCTTCGCATGACAACGGCGCGCGACCCTGCCACCGGGGCCACGCGATGTGTGTTCAGGCGCCGCAGCGGCGATGGCGCGCTCGACACGGAGGTCTGCAACGCCGTTCTCTCCTGCGTCCCAGAGGCGAAAACGATTGAGGATATGCGCGCCTGCGTCGCGCCGACGATGAATAGGCTCGTCGCCAAAGGCGTCCCTTGGCAAGCGGATGCCCCAAAAGGTGGCAAGTAGAAGCCGCGATGAAAACGTCCCTTCCCAATCGGGAGCATCCATTGGAATAGGCAAGCCGGCTTGTGAAGCTCGCGGCCTATAGCAAAGGCCGTATTCCCGAAATCTATTCCCGGGTAGATTTTCCCAAATTGCGCCGCCAGACATGAAAAAAACGGGACTGGCGTGGTGGCCCGAATGTCGGCTCAAGGGATAATGTACCGGCAGTTTTACCGACCGACATGGGCCTAAGGCGGGCGCCAAACCCCTTTCCGTCACAACAAGAAACGGCCCCCTCCCGGTGTGGGAGAGGACCGGTCTTCAACCGTTAAGCCGGATCACGCGCCGAAGGTGCGCTGCCACCAGCCGCGGCGGGGGCTGCCCGCTTCGCCGGGATCGGCGTCGATCTCGCGGTCTGCCGGGCCGGCAGCATCATCGACCGGTGCCGCACCGTCCAGGCCATCGGCGGGGAGCGGGATAGCGGGGGCTTGTGCCCCGAGTTCCGCAGCCGCATCGACCTTCTTCGCGCGCGCCTTGCGCTTTGGCTTGGCGGCCGGTTCTTCCGACACCGGCGTGTCCATCATCGCCGGGCTGTCGACCGCAGCCGCTTCCACCGGGGCGGCATCGGCAGTGGCGGCCTTGCGGCGGCTACGCTTCGGTTTGGCCGGTGCTTCGGCCTCCGGCTCGACGGCAACCACCGGAGCGTCCTCGACCACCGGACCCGCGACCTTTGGCGCGGGCTCGGCAGCGCGGGCGCGCGGACGGCGGCGGCCCTTTTTGGGCGCGTCCTCGGCTTCCGCTTCGGGCTGGGCCTCCGTCGGTCCGGCGACGACGAGATTGGCGTCGGGCGCTTCGGCCAAATGGACCGTCTCACCCTCCGACCGCTCGCTTTCGCTGCGACGACCACCGCGATGACCGCGACGGCCACGACGACGACGACCTTCACCGTCTTCCTCGTTCGCGACCGGCCGTTCGCCGGTGACGTCCACTGCTGCTTCGCCGTCTGTGTCGGCATCCTCGGCTGAGGCACCATCGGCGGCAGCGCCATCCTCGGCGCCCTCGGCCAGCGCCTCGCCATTCTCACCTTCACCCTCCGGGCGATTGCGACCGCGACGCCCGCGACGACGGCGACGCTTGCGGCCGCCCGCGTCGTCATTGGCGTCGTCGCCCGAACGCTCGGCGCGCTCGCGTGGCTCGCGGGCCTGACGCGGTGTGGCTTCTTCCTCGTCCTCGACCTCGGCCTCATCCTCGATGTCCTCGGGATAATCCTCCTCGATCTCCTCGATCGGGGCGGCGAAGCGCGGGGCGTGGGCCGGCGGCGGACCGCCGACCTCGACTGACATGCGCGCGCCCTCGGCCTCGCCGTCGGCCGTCACCTGGACCATCACGCCGTAGCGATCCTCGATCTCGGCCAGTTCGCCGCGCTTGCG
>JAYTXW010000134.1:0-3491 GCA_043742745.1 Sphingomonadaceae bacterium | reverse complement strand
GGGCGCGACCGCCTGCTGCTATGCCACATCGACCAAGAGCTGGATCGCCGATCCGCAGGGTGTCGTCTGGGAAACCTTTCTGACGAACGGCGAGTCGACGGTTTATGGTGACGCCGCGCCCATCGCCAGCCTTAACGCCGACACTGGCAACTGCTGCGCGCCGACATTACCGCCCAGCACGCTCGGCGACCTTCGCCCGTCGCACTCGTGACCGTCACCATCTGGCACAATCCGGCGTGCGGCACCTCGCGCAACGTCCTCGCCATGATCCGCTCCGCCGGGATCGAGCCGGTTGTCGTCGACTATCTACAACACCCACCGTCGCGCGAGAAACTGATCGCGCTGATCGCCGCCGCCGGACTGACCGCGCGCGGCCTGCTCCGCGAAAAGGGGACGCCGTTCGTAACGCTTGGCCTCGGCAATCCGACGCTGACAGATGCGGCGCTCGTCGATGCCATGCTCGCGCAGCCCATCCTGATCAATCGTCCGCTGGTCGAGACGCCGCGCGGCACCCGCTTGTGTCGGCCATCGGAGGCGGTGCTCGACCTGCTACCCACGCTGGCGACGGACTTCGTCAAGGAAGACGGCGACGTCGTGCCCGTTCGATGATCTTACTTCCGCGCCGGGTGTTCGCCGAGGCGCTCGGCTCGATGCTGCTGTTCGCGTGCGTCATCGGCTCGGGGATCATGGCCGAGCGGCTTGCGGGCGGCAATGTCGCGCTCGCATTGCTCGGCAACACACTGGCAACGGCGGCGATGCTGCTGGTTTTGGTGAGCGTCCTCGGCCCCGTATCGGGGGCGCATCTCAACCCCGCGGTGACGTTGGTGGCGGTCCTGCGCGGCGACCTGCGAACAGGCGATGGCTTGGCTTATGGCGCAGCGCAACTCGGCGGCGGGCTGCTCGGCGTGGCGCTCGCCCATGCGATGTTCGATCTGCCGCTGTGGCAATTGGGGGTGAAGGTTCGCACCGGTCCCGGACAGTGGCTGAGCGAGGGCGTCGCGACCTTCGCGCTGGTGATCGCGATCCTCGGCGGGGTGCGGCACAAGCCGGGTTGGGTCCCGGCGATCGTCGCGGCGGTCATCACGGCGGGCTATTGGTTCACCGCATCAACCAGCTTTGCCAACCCGGCGATCACGCTGGCGCGGGCGCTGACCGACAGTTTCGCAGGCATCCGCCCGGTCGACGCGCCCGGCTTCATTGCCGCGCAGTTTGCCGGGGCCTGCCTCGCCGCCGTCTGTGCGCGATGGCTGTTCGATGACGGTCAGCGGATCGCCGCGTAGGCCGCCAGCGCGCGCGCCCGCGCCGCCGCGTGATCGACGATCGGGGCGGGATAGTCTTTCCCCAACCGCACCCCGGCAGCGGCAAGCACCATCGGGGCGGCCTCCCACGGTGCGTGGATCGCATCATCGGGCAGCGTTGCCAGTTCCGGCACCCAGCGGCGAATATACACGCCTGCCGCGTCGAACTTACGGCTTTGGCCGACCGGCGCGAAGACGCGGATGAACGGCGACGAGTCGACCCCCGACCCCATCACCCATTGCCAGCCCAGCGCATTATTGCCGAGATCGGCGTCGACCAGCGTATTCCAGAACCAGCGTTCACCGGCGCGCCAGTCGATCAACAAGTGCTTCACCAGGAACGACGCGACAATCATCCGAACGCGGTTGTGCATCCACCCCGTTGCCCACAACTGGCGCATCCCGGCATCGACGATCGGGTAACCGGTTTGTCCCCGCTGCCATGCGTCCAGATCGGCCGGCGCGTCGCGGAAGGGGAAGTCCGCGAATGCCGGACGGTTGGGCTGCTCGGCGAAGTCGGGAAACTGGTCGATCGTATTTGCGGCAAAATCGCGCCAGCCGATCTCGCGCAGATACGGCAGCGCGTCCCCTCCCGCGACGCCGTTGATAACTGCCCAGACCTGGCCGGCGCTGATCTCGCCGTGGTGGAGGTGCGGCGACAGGCGGCTGGTCAGCGCCTTGCCCGGCAGGTTGCGCCCGACATCATAGTCGGCGACCTTGACGGCGAACTCGGCCAACGCCGCGTGCGCCCCCGCCTCCCCCGGCGTCCACACATCGAACCCCCCCGACCAGTCGGGGTCGGTCGGCAGCAACTTCCAGTCGGCGAGGTCGTCACTCGGCGGCGGCGGGGCAAAGCGGATCATTGGTCGGGGTGCGGAGCGGCGGGTGGCATCGTCCGCAACAGCGCGTTCCAAAACGGCGTGAAGATGCGATACGCCCCCCCACCCCCTGTCGTCACCGTTCCCGGCGGGGCAAGATACGCACCATCGTGCAGGGTTAGGTCGACGACGCGGGCAACGGCGGCCTCCTGCGCCTTGGCCCACGACTCATAATGATGAAGCGCATGGACGGCGATCGCACCTGCCTCCGCCGCGACCGCCGCGACGACCTCGGCGGAGGATCCTCGCCGCAGAACAAGGCACCCCCCCGTCTGCGCGAGATCGGCAGCGAGCGCGGTCAGGCTGTAGTGCAGCCACCACCGCTGCGCCGCGCCGACCGCCCATTCGCCGGGCGCGGCATCGTCGAGGACGAACAACGCGACGACCGGACCAGCCGCTGCCGCCGCGCGCACCGCCGCCTGATCGCCCAGGCGAAGGTCGTTCCTGAACCAGACAATCTGCGTACCCATCGTGACTCCTCTGCGCCTGCGGTCTAACGCCGAACGTCTGGAATCGTGAAAGCGCCAAATGCCGCGTCTTGCCTATGTCGATGGTCGTTTCGTCCCACTTGCCGTCGCGGCGGTCGGGGTCGAGGATCGCGGGTTACAATTCGCCGACAGCGTCTACGAAGTCGTCGCGGTGCTAAACGGCCGACTGCTCGACTGGTCGGGTCATGTCGTACGGATGGCGCGCAACCTCGGCGAATTGGGTATCGCGCCGCCAATGAGCGATGCCGTTTTGGCGCTCGTCGCGCGGCGGCTGATCGCTGCTAACCGCGCGACCGAAGCGCTGCTGTATATTCAGGTGACGCGCGGTACGGCGAAGCGCGATCATGCTTTTGCCGCTGCAATGCGACCGACGCTGGTGATGACGATCCGGTCGTTCGATTTCGCCCAACGGGTGACGCAGCAGGCGACGGGGGTCAACGTGGTGACCACCACCGATGCGCGCTGGGGTCGGTGCGATATCAAGACGACCGGCTTGCTCGCCAATGTCCTTGCCAAGCAAGGTGCGCGGTCGGCGGGCGCGTTCGAGGCGTGGCTAGTCGACGCGGACGGCAGCGTCGCCGAGGGGGCGTCGACCAACGCCTGGATCGTGACCAGCGACGGTACGCTGGTCACCCCGCCACTGTCTCCGCGCGTCTTACCGGGCGTCATGCGCGCGGCGGTGATCGCGGCGGCGCGCGACCATCAGATTGCCGTCGAAGAACGCAATTTCGCCGTTGCCGAGGCGCACGCCGCCGCCGAAGCACTGTTGACCTCGACTACGGTCCCTGTCCTGCCGGTGGTCCGGATCGACGGTATTAAACTTGGTG
>JAYTXW010000133.1:0-1919 GCA_043742745.1 Sphingomonadaceae bacterium | reverse complement strand
CCCTCTGCGGAGGTCGCCACGACGTTGGCTACCGCCTTCGCCGATGTACGCTCGCAATGGCGTGAGGACGGGTTCGCTGCCATCCGCGCCGAGTGGCTTGCGCGCGTTGCCGGCCTGGGCGGGCGGCTGGAGGCACGGCTTGGCCGCGAAACTGTCACCGGCGTTTTTACCGGCCTTGGTCTCGATGGGGCGCTATTGCTGACGCTCCCCGACGCCAGCGTCCGCGCGATTCACGCGGGCGAGGTCTTCGCGCTATGATCCGCTGGACTACAGGAGCGCAGCGATGCTGTTAGCGATCGACGTCGGCAATACCAACATCGTCTTCGCGCTCGTCGAAGGTGACGACATTCGCCAGCGGTGGCGGATATCGACCGACGGCAACCGCACCGCCGACGAATATGCAGTGTGGCTCCACCAGCTGATGGCGCTCGAGGGCGTCGAGCGCGCGCATATCGACGCGGCGATTATCGCCACGGTCGTGCCTGCGACCTTGTTCAATCTGCAACGCCTGTGCCGCAAATATTTCAACGTCGAGGCGCTCGTCGTCGGCGCGCCGGACATGGTCTATGGCATTGCGCTCGCCGTCGACAATCCGCGCGAGGTCGGCGCCGACCGCATCGTCAACGCCGCCGCCGCCCACGAAAGCCAGCGTGGCAACCTCATCGTCGTCGATTTCGGCACGGCGACGACGTTCGACGTCATCACCGAGGACGTCGACGGGAACGGCGCGTATCGCGGGGGGGCGATCGCGCCGGGGATTAACCTGTCGATGGACGCGCTGTACAGTCATGCCGCCAAACTGCCGCGCATCGCCGTCGAGCCGCCGCCGGGGAACGGGAGCGCGATCGGCACCAATACCGTCCATGCGATGCAGTCGGGCGTCTTCTGGGGCTATGTCGGACTTATTGAAGGATTGGTCGCGCGCATTACATCGGATATAGGCAGGCCCATCACGGTCATCGGCACCGGCGGACTTGCCACATTGTTCAATCGCCACACACACGCCATCGACCGCGTCGATGGCGACCTCACCATTCGCGGTTTGCGCCGCATCCACGCCCTCAACACGAACGGAGCATAATGCCCAATTCTCAACGTAAGAACTTCCTCACCCCCGGCGAAGAACTGATCTTCCTGCCCCTCGGCGGGTCGGGCGAAATTGGTATGAACGTCAACCTGTACGGCTGTCGCGGCAAGTGGGTGATGGTCGATCTCGGCATGACCTTCGCCGATCCGACCTACCCCGGCGTCGACCTGATCCTGCCTGACCTGAGCTTTATCGAGGAGCGCAAGGAGGACCTGCTCGGCATCGTCCTGACGCACGGGCACGAGGATCATATCGGTGCAATTCCCTATCTCGCCGCCGACCTTGGTGTGCCGCTATACGCGACGCCGTTCACCGCCGGGTTGATCCGCGGTAAGCTGATCGAGGAGGGGATCGACAAGGAGGTCAAGCTCCACGTCATCCCTAACGGCGGGTCGTTGACGCTCGGCGAGTTCAAGTTCCGCTACGCCGCGATGGCGCACTCGATTCCGGAAGGGAACGGGCTGGTCATCGACACGCCGTTCGGGCGTATTTTCCACACCGGCGACTGGAAGCTCGACGATCAGCCGCAGATGGGGACGCCGTCGACGCCCGAGCAGATGAAGGCGATCGGCGACAGCGGCATCCTCGCGATGATCGGTGATTCGACGAACGTCTTCAACGCCAACGCCAGCGGGTCCGAAGCGGGCGTGCGGGACGGGCTGCTCGAGGTGATCCGCGCGCGCAAGACCGGGCGCGTTCTGGTCACGACTTTCGCGTCGAATGCGGCACGGCTCCACACGCTGGGGCAGGTCGCGATCGAAACCGGGCGGCAGGTGTGTGTCGTCGGGCGATCGATGGACCGTATCCTCGGCGTTGCGCGCGCTACCGGCTA
>JAYTXW010000132.1:0-1520 GCA_043742745.1 Sphingomonadaceae bacterium | reverse complement strand
GGGCCACACCCCGGCGCAGGTCTGCCTCGCGTGGCTGTTGACGCGCGATCCGCGCATCGTGACGATCCCGGGGACGGCGAGCATTCCCCACTTGGAGGAGAATTGGGCGGCGCGCGACATCGTCCTCGATGCAGCGACGATGGCGCGGCTGGAGGCGACGATCAACCACTCGACCGTCGCCGGCCACCGTTATTCGCGGGCGATGAACGCGGCGATCGACACCGAGGATTTCGCCCCCACGGGCCTTCTGGCGGGCGCCGCATGAGCGACGACGCCACCATTATCGACGACGTCCTCGACGACGACGGGCGCCTGCGTCGCAGCTTCGTCGGGCGCGTCGTTGCGACCCTCGACGCCAAGGACGCCGCCGCGACCCGCGCGCTGGTCGACCCGCTCCATGAAGCCGACATCGCCGACCTGTTCGAGCTGATCCCCGGCGACTACCGGCGGGACCTGGCGAAGGCGCTTGGCGACAAGCTCGACGCCGACGTCATCGCCGAGATGAACGACTGGGTCCGCGAGGAACTGCTCGACGACCGGACCGCCAACGAAGTCGCCGCCGTCGTGTCCGAACTCGACACCGACGACGCCGTCTCGATCATCGAGGAGTTGGACGAGGACGACCGCCGCGAGGTCATGCGCGCGCTCGATCCCGACGACCGCGCGGCGATCGAGGAGGCGCTCAGCTACCCCGCGGAGTCGGCCGGGCGGCTGATGCAGCGCGACCTTGTCGCGGTGCCCAGCCACTGGAGCGTTGCCCGGCTGATCGAGTTCGTCGCCGCCGAACCCGACTTGCCGACCGACTTCTGGGAGGTGTTCGTCGTCGACGAACGCTACCATCCGGTTGGCACGCTCCGCCTGTCGTGGATCCTGACCGCCGCCCGCGACGCGGTCATCGCCGACGTCATGCAGCGCGACCAGACGCTGATCCCGGTCGACGAGGACCAGGAGGAAGTCGCCCTCCAGTTCCAGAAATACGCGCTGATCTCGGCCGCCGTCGTCGATACCGACGGGCGGCTGGTCGGCGTCATCACCGTCGACGACATCGTCCACATCATCCAGGAAGAAGCGGGCGAGGACGCACTGCTGCTGTCGGGCGCGGGCGACGGCGATATCAACGAGCCGATCACCGCGACGATCCGGACACGGATGTGGTGGCTGTTCATCAACCTGTGGACCGCGATCCTCGCCGCCGGGGTCGTCGCGATCTTTCAGGATGCGATCGCCAAGCTGGTGACGCTCGCGGTGCTGATGGGCATCGTCAACGGCATGGGCGGCAACGCCGCGACGCAGACGATGGCGGTGACGGTGCGCGCGCTCGCGACCAACCAGCTGACGAGTTCGAACACCGCGCGCATGATCCGCCGCGAGCTGCTGATCGCACTGGCCAACGGCGTCGGGCTGGGGGCGCTGATGGCGATTGGCTGCCAACTCGTCTACCACGACTGGCCGCTGACCGGCGTCCTGTTCGCGGCGATGATCATCAACAGCGTCAACGCCGGCCTGTCGGGCATCCTCAT
>JAYTXW010000131.1:0-10941 GCA_043742745.1 Sphingomonadaceae bacterium | reverse complement strand
GCTCGCGATGTTGAATCAGATTACCACCAGATTGGGAATCCCCCGAAGAGTCAGAAACCAAGAGCCTTGGTATAACACTATTCATCGCCGTGCCTGCGGCACCGATAAAGCGATTATGTATCCGAAACGGTTGATTAGTCAGCTAAAGATCGGCACGATGTTGTCGTGCGCTTACACTTCTGTATTCGTTAATAGATCGGAATAATTAATTACTTCATCATATGCAAACTTATTGGTCGCCGCAGCGCCGAGGTGGGCCGAACGCTACCGTCACCCGATCGCCGCAGCCGGGTTGAATGCGATGTTTTTCACCGATGGTGACACGCTGGCCGACGCCCTTGCGGCCGACTGGAGTGTCGAGGTGGTCATCGTCGACCTAACGATGGTGACGCCCCGTTTGATGCGTCGCCTGGGACCGGCTGGCCCGCGCATCCTTGCCTTTGGCGATCCGGCAAATGCCGGGGCGGTGCTCGCCGCCAACCTCGCCGATTTCATTCCGGAAGATCCGGACGAAGGTGACCTGATTGCGACGGTGCACGCGGCGTTGACACCGTTGCCGACAGCGGGTGTGGCCGACCTGTCCGACCGGGCGGTTGCGCGGCTTGGCGCGCTGGGGGCGGACGCAACACGGATTGCCATCGCGCTCGCCCGCCTTGACGGCGCTGCGCGAACGGATGTGGTCCCGCCGATCGACGCGGCCCGGTTGCGGAGGGCGATTCGCGCTCGCCGCGACCGCGAACGGTTTTTCCCATCTGAGATCTTCGGCGAGCCCGCATGGGATATGATCCTCGATCTCGCCGCCGCCGCCGCCGAAGGGCGCGGGGTCGCCGTCTCCAGCCTGTGCATCGCCGCGGCGGTCCCGACGACGACGGCGCTGCGCTGGATCAAGAATCTGTGTGACGCCGGGCTGTTCATCCGCCGCGACTACCCCGCCGACGCTCGCCGCGCCTTTATCGGCCTGAGCGACGCCGCGCTCACGGCGATGGCGCGCTATTTGGCGCAGACGACGACCCTGTGGCCGTGAGCGTCGCCATGAACGCCGCGACATCGGCGGCCGAGCGGTCGGGAGTTTCCTCCATCGGGATATGGCCGACGCCGTCGTAGATTACCGTCCGGCTGTGCGGGAGCGTCTTGGCAAAATAGCCCGCCGCCGCGACCGGAATGAAGCGGTCATCACGACCCCACAGGATCAGCGTCGGGGCGGTGATCCGGGCGAGATCAGCGGCGGTCAACGGCGAATAGCCTTGGGCAAAACGCGCGATCGTCGCGACGCGGTTGCCGGGGTAGCGCAGGAGTTCCCAATAGCGGTCGATAACCGCCGGGGTCATCACCGATTTGACCGAGACCGCCCCCGAAAACGACGCCGCAATTAGCGAGCGGGGGGTGATGCTTGCCGCAATGTCGCGGATGACCGGGGCCTGGGCAAGGCGCAGGACGAGCGGAGTGTCGCCGTTGGCGTGGTAGGGAGCGCCGCTGGCGTCGACGAGGATGAGCCCGGCGATGCGCTCCGGATGGTCGGCGGCGTAACGCGCGGCAACCCCGCCCCCCATCGAATTGCCGCCGAGGACAAAGCGGTCGAGGTGACGGTTTGCGACAACGGCGTCGACCACTTTGGCATAGGCTGCCTGGGTGTACTGGCCGTCGGGGGCGGGGCCGGTTAGGCCGTGCGCGGGGAAGTCGAAGCTGATGATCCGAAAACGCCCGCCCAGCCGCGCGACCCACGGCTGCCACGTATGGAGCGAGGCGTTCGACCCGTGGAGAAGGACGATCGGCACCCCGTCGCGGGGCCCTTCGTCGCGCAGGTGGACAATGAGCCCCGGCATGACTTCGACAAACTGCGACGCCGGCGAGGCATATTTGGCGCGGAGCGTCGCGACGGGGATATCGGGGACGCGGAAGATAAGCCACGCGCCGACTAGCAGCGCGACGACGCCCGCAACAACCCGCACCGCGATCCGCGTCCCCCGCGCCATCGACCTACAGCCGCTCGAGCCGGATCGGCAGGCCGTCCCTAGGCTTGGGAATCGGGAACATCTGGAAATCGCAGACATAGTCGGTGTCGACGACGACCCGGTATTCACTCAACAGGGCGTAAAAGAATGCCTTCATCTGCATATACGCAAAGTGCAGCCCAATGCACATATGTGCGCCGCCGCCGAACGGAACCCAGGCGTATTTGTGGCGCCCCTTCGAGCGGTTGTGGCTGAAGCGCGACGGGTCAAACGTCTCGGGATCGTCCCAATATTCGGCCATGCGGTGGGTGTACATCGGGTTGACCCCGACATGGGTGCCGCCGGGGATGGTGACGCCTTCAAAGATGAAGTCGCGCAATGCTCGGCGGGGGACCGATGGCACTGGCGGCAGCAGGCGTAGGGCTTCCTTGAATGCCCATTCGGTCTGTTCGAGCTCGCCGAGCCGGTCGAACGGCAAATCAGGTCCGGCGGTCGCGCGGATAGCCATGATTTCCGTCCGCAGCCGGTCCTGCCATTCGGGGTTTTTCGCAAGATAATAGAGGGTTGAAGTTAGCGATGAGGTCAGCGTGTCGTGCGCGGCCATCATCAGGAAGTTCATGTGGTCGATGATCTCCTGATCGGTCAGAAGGTCACCGGCGTCATTGCGGGCGTTGCAGAATTGAGTGAAGAAATCGTCGCCAGTTGCCCCGCGCCGCGCCGGGATTTCACGGGCGAAGAACTTCGACATGAACTTGTGGCCCTTGACCCCGCGCCCCATGGCGGTGCCAGGGAGGGGAATGCGGACGATGCCGATCGACGCCGCGACCATGTCGACGAACGCCCTGTTGATCGCATCCGCTTCAGGTCCCCACGCGATGCCAAGGAATGATGTCGCAGCGAGATCGAGCGTCAACGCCTTGATCGCCGGATAGAATTTGAATTCGGTGCCGAGCGGAAAAGCCGCGATCCCGCGCGCGATGCCGTCGTTGAGCGCGCCGAGGTAATGGCGCATCGGCTCGGGCTTGAACGCCACCGACAGCGTCTTGCGGTCGGCGCGGTGGTGGTCGAAGTCGAGCAGCATCAGCCCACGCGGGAAGACGCGACCAAGGATGGGCGTCCAGCCCAACTCGCTCGAGAAGTTCTTGTCCTTATCGAACAGGACGAGTTCGTTCGCATCGGCCCCGATCAGCCCGACGTTCCACCCGCCGAAGTTGTTGACCCGATAGACCCGACCAAAGTTGGCGACGTTGGCGGTCACCCCCGCCAGCGGGTCCTTGAGGAACGCGATCGTCCGCAGCAACGGCAGCGGGTGCGGCTTCGTGCCGGGAAGGTGGCTCAGCTCCTTGAACGTCGGAAGGTGGAGATCCTTCGCGGCGGGAACGAAGGTGGTCGACTTGACGGGAGCATTCATCGGGGCAACTCCTGCAAGTGCGAAGTGATAATACGCAGCGTGAGCTTCAGGCGCAATGGCGCGAGGTGGGTCGCCGACCCGGTAAACCAGATCGGTTACCTAGTCGCGCGTTCGCTCGCGGCGTGCAAAAACCGAAACCTCACACGATGAGCGGTCGAAATCACGCGCTTCAGTTTGGAGAAAGCTCACACGTCCTACACGCGAAAGCCTACAGTTTTTAACCGAAACGGTTGTAAGACGATGCGCCCGCACGGCGCACGAAACGTACTGCGCCACGATCGGCGCAGCACGTTGGCGTATCAGGGGAAGAGGTTGACGCGTCATCAGTCGAGGCGACGCCGATTCAGGCCGTGTAGGACAGCGGTTTTTGGTGATGCGCGCGCGCCGCGATCATGGGGGCTGAACCCTGGAACCTCACACGTCCTACAGCATGAACACCCCGTCGATTACCGCGACACAGCCGCCGCTGAGGATGACGCGGTCGCGCCCGTCGATCGTCGCCACGCGGCACGCGACATGGCCGCCGCGCGCGCTCGCCTGATACGCGGTGAACGCCGGTCGCCCGAGGCGCGCGGTCCAATAGGGCGCGATGACGCAATGCGCCGACCCGGTGACCGGATCTTCGCCGATGCCGGCCTCGAACGCCCACGCGCGGCTGACGACATCGGCTCCGCTTGGGTCGTCGGCCCCCGGCGCGGTCGCGATCAGCAGCAGGTCGAACCCGGTATCGAGCGCCATTACCGTAGCGGCGTCGGGTCGCAGCGCGCGCACCTCGGCAGCCGTGGCGAACACCGCAACGAGATAATCGTCGCCGAACATCAGTAGCGTCTTCGGCGTCGCGCCGATCGCGGCGGCGGCGGCGGCGGCAAGGTCGGCGTCGTCAACCACGCGCGGCCCGCGCGCGGGGAGGTCGAGGGTGAAGTTGCTGCCGTCGCGCGCCACGGTCAGCACCCCGGCTTTGCGCGTCGCAAAGGTTACCTGGTTACGGCTGCGGTCCCGCGCGAGCGCCCATGACCCCGACGCGAGCGTGGCATGGCCGCACAGCGCGATCTCGCACGCCGGGGCAAACCAACGCAGGTCGTAGTCGGCAACGCCGTCGGTCCGCGCGACGAGGAAGGCAGTCTCAGCAAGGTTGTTCTCGGCGGCGATGCCGAGCAGCGTCGCGTCGTCGAGCCATTCGGCCAGCAGCATCACCGCCGCCGGATTGCCGGTGAATGGCCGGTCGGCAAAGGCGTCGATCTGGTGGAAGGGGATACGCATGGGTCAGGCCCCCAACACCTGCGGGCGGTCGTAATGCCCCAGCGGGTCGACGTGGATAAGGATTTCGGCCCCCGGGAAGGCGGCGGCGACATCGGCTTCGATCTCGTCGACGATCGCGTGCGCCGCGCCGACGGTCATTTCGGGGGCGAGCCAGACATGGAACTGGATGAAGTCGGTCACACCGCTCGACCGGGTGCGGAGTTCGTGGACGCCGTCGACGCGCGGGTGGCGCGCGACGACGGCGAGGAGGGTCTGGCGCTTTGCCTCGGGCCATTCGCGGTCCATCAGCATATCGACGGCGGCGCGCGCGGCGCGGGCGGCACCCCACGCGAGGCACACGGCAATGCCGATCCCGAAAACCGCGTCGGCCCCGTGGACTCCCGCCCATCCCTCGAGCGCGAAGGCGACGATGACGGCGAGGTTGAGGAACAGGTCGGACTGATAGTGGACATGGTCGGTCTGGATCGCGATCGACCCCGTCGCGCGGACGACATGGCGCTGATAGGCGACTAAAGCGAGCGTCATTGCCACCGCAAACAGGCTGACGCCGATGCCGATCTCGGGATGGGCGAGCGGGGCGGCGTGGCCAAGGGTCATTACCGCGCGCCCCCCGATCACCCCGGCCGATCCGAAGATCACGAGTGTCTGCATGAGGGCGGCGATCGCCTCCGCCTTGCCGTGGCCAAAGCGGTGGTCGGCGTCGGCAGGCTGCGCCGCAAGCCAGACGGCGTAGAGCGTGACAAGGCTCGACAACAGGTCGAGGCCGGTGTCGGCAAGGCTGCCGAGCATCGCCACCGACCCCGTCGCGTGCGCGGCATAGGCCTTGAGGACCAACAGGATCGTCGCCGCGACCACCGATGCGATGGCTGCGCGGCGGGTAAGCGTGGCGCGGGCGTCTCCGGCGGCGGCGGTCACAAACTCCTCCCTCCCCCCCCGGCGAAGCCGGAAAGTGGGGAGGGCTGGGGTGGGGGCACTACGCTATATGCCGGAGACCTGGGTCCCCCACCCCGACCCTCCCCGCTCTCCGCTGCGCGGGGGGGGAGGGGGAAAGAGGTGATATCGACTGTCACGGAAACAGCCACCCGGTTGTCCAGCCGTCGCCGGTGCGGGTGAACAGCTCACGCTCGTGGTGGCGGAAGTCGCGGTCGTGCCAGAATTCGATCGTGCTGGGGACAACGCGGAACCCCGACCAGCGCGGGGGGCGGGGGACGGGAGCGTCGGCGAAGCGCGCCGTGACGGCGGCAAGGCGGGCGTCGAATTCGGCGCGGTCAGCCAGCGGGCGCGACTGGTCCGACGCCCACGCCCCAAGCTGCGATGCGCGCGGGCGGGTGGCGAAATAGGCGTCGGCTTCGGTGGCGCTCACTGGCTCGGCACGCCCGTCGATGCGGACCTGGCGGCGGCGCGATTTCCAGTGAAAGTCGAGCTGGACAAGGGGGTTGGCGGCAAGCTCGCCACCCTTGCGACTGTCGAGGTTGGTGTAAAAGACGAAGCCGCGCGCGTCCCATGCCTTGAGCAGCACGATGCGTACCGCTGGGCGGCCGTCTGCGGTGGCGGTCGCCAGTGCCATGGCGTTTGGGTCGTTGACTTCGCTCGCTTCGGCGGCGGTGAACCAGTCGGCAAAACGGATAAAGGGGTCTGTCACCCACGCCTTCTAGGCGGCTGCGGTGGCCCCGGCAATCGCCGGGGCCACCGTTCGCGGTGCGGCTTAGTAGTTACGTGCCTCGGCGCGCGTCTGGCGGATGCGTCCCTCGATCGAGTTCAGGCGGGCGTTGACGATCTGCTGGTTGCGCGGCGACAGCGAGCCATCGCGGTAGTGTGGATACGAAGCCGCCATACGGCTGACCGACGCCAGATCGCGGCGCGCGCGATAGGCCTGCGTCGATGTCATCGTCCCGTCGCTGACGGCACGATCGATCCGCTGACTGGTCCGGGCGATGCGGCCGCGATAGTCGCGCTGATCGATGTTATCGCGGTCGTTGCCATAACCGCGCTGATCGTTGTTGGCATAACGCGGATCGGTCGTGGCAAAGCGCGGATCGGTATTGGTGTAGCGCGGGTCGTTATTCGCGTAACGCGGGTCGTTATTCGCGTAACGCGGATCGACATAACCCTGCTGCGTGGTCGGCTGCGCGGTCACATAACTGCCGTCGGCGGCGTAATAACCGGGGGCCCCGGCCGGAACCCAGTACCCGTTGCGGTCGCGATAGCCGCGCGACGCATCGGTCCTAACCCATTGACCATTGCGATCGTAGTAACCGGCAGGCGCACCGGTCACCCAGCGACCGTCGCGGTCATAAAAGCCGGTCGCGGCGGCGGGGTCGACGCGGTTGGCGTGCCACTGGCTGCCATTATCGTAATAGCCATAGGCGTGGGTGCAGTCCTGCGGACCCTTTTCGATCTGGTTACCGGCGACGCCACCGGCGACGGCACCAAGGACAGTCCCGAGTGTGTCGCCACCGATGACCTTGCCGAGGATGGCGCCGACACCGGCCCCGGCAACGGTGCCGATGGTACGGTTCTGGCTGCGCTTCTCGCACGTCTCCTGCGCGCTCGCGGTACCGGCAAGCGTCGTGGCGGCAAGTGCTGCAATAATAAATTTACGCATGATGTGTCTCCTATTGTTCGTTGGCGCTGTAACGATACGTCAATGGTTCCCGTTCCATGAACGTATCATTTGTCGACCGGTCGGCGGGCGTTCATCGAGGGGCGACCTTGCCCGCGACGGCATGTACTCTATCTAGCGATGTGTTGCCGGCCGGCAACAATGGACGGCAACCGACGGCTGTGGTGACTGAACGGCATGGCAAAGGACCTCTACTCGACCCTCGGCGTCGCGCGCGGCGCGAGCGCGGCCGACATTAAAAAGGCATATCGCAAGCTCGCCAAGGCCAACCATCCCGATACCCATGCCGGTGACGCTGCCGCGCTGGCCCGGTTCAAAGACGTTTCGGCAGCGTATACGATCCTGTCCGATGCCGACGAGCGCGCGCGCTATGATCGCGGCGAGATCGATGCTGATGGTCAGCCCAAGGCTCCCCCCGGCTTCGGCGGTGGGTTCAGCGGGGGAGGGTTTAATCCCGGATCGGGCGGCTTCGGCGGCGCGGCCCCCGGCGGCGGCACGCGGTTCGATTTCGGCGGCGACCCGTCCGACCTGTTCAGCGAACTGTTCGGCGGGCGGGGCGGTGGATCGCCGTTCGGCCAGGACCCGCGCGTGCGCGCTGCGCCGCCAAAGGGGGGCGACGTTGCCTATCGCCTCACCGTCCCGTTCGAGGATGCGGCGCTGCTCAAGGCGCAGCGCATTTTGCTCCAGAACGGCAAAACGCTCGATCTTAAACTACCGCCGGGGTTCGAATCGGGGCGGCAGGTGCGGATGGGCGGGCAGGGGCAGGTGGGACCTGGCGGGGCGGGCGATGCGCTCGTCACGCTGGACATTGCCGCTCACCGCTTCATGCGCCGCGACGGCGACGATATTCGCCTCGATCTGCCGATCCGGCTTGGCGAGGCCGTCATCGGCGCGAAGGTCAAGGTGCCGACACCCGATGGCCCGGTCATGCTTGGGATCGCGGCCGGGACGACTTCGGGGCGAACGCTGCGCCTGCGCGGGCGCGGCTTCACCCGTGCCGACGGAACGCGCGGCGACCTGCTCGCCACGGTCGCGGTCGATTTGCCGCCCGACGACACGGAGCTTCGCGCCTTTGCCGAACGTTGGACCGGCGACGCCGCCCGCAACCCGCGGAGCGCACTCGGCGTCGACTGAAGGGGCGGTAGAATGCGGGCACGGGCGATCCTTGCGCGGCTGACGGCAACACGCCCGTGGCAGGTCGTCGCGCGCGTCATCACCCACACGTGGAGCGACGGGTTCACGCTGGCCGGCAATCTCGCCTATCTGTCGCTGCTGACGCTGTTTCCGTTCTTCATCGTCGTCGCGACGGTCGCCGGGGCACTCGGGCGCACCGCCGACGGCGTCCACGCGATCAGCGCCTTCCTTCACACCGTCCCGGCCGACGTCGGCGCGCTGATCGCCAAGCCGATCAAGGAAGTCATCGCGGCACGGTCGCAAAAGGGGCTGCTGACACTCGGCATCATTGTCACCCTGTGGACGGTCAGCGGCTTTATCGAGACGATCCGCGAGATTCTCCGCCGCGCGTACGGCACGATTTCGTCGCGCCCGGTATGGGAATACCGCCTCGGCGCGATGCTGCTCATCGTCGGCGCGGTCGGGCTGATGCTCGTTGCCTTCGCGGTGCAGGTGATGATGACGGCGATCGAACAGTTCGTCACGCGGCTGCTACCGTTCAACGGCCATGTCCTCGATGTCGTCGGTCTGAGCCGGATTGCTCCGGCGTTCGCCCTGTTCGCGGCGTTGTGGGGCGTGTTCTATGCCCTGACCCCGCGCGAGATCCGTGAAGGGCGCGCGCCGATCTGGCCCGGGCCGCTGCTCATCACTGCCGTATGGATGGGGACGACGATGGTTCTGCCGTCGATTCTCGGGCTGTTCGGCGGCTATAACCTGACCTACGGCAGCCTTGCCGGGGTAATCGTCGCGCTCCTGTTCTTCTATATCATCGGATTGGGGCTGGTGATCGGGGCTCAGCTCAACGCCGCACTGGCGATTGTCCCCGAACTGCGCCAGAACGCAGCGGTGGTCGAAGCAGGGGTCTAGATGCCGGGATTGATGGCGGGCAAGCGTGGGCTGATCATGGGCGTCGCCAATGATCGCAGCCTCGCGTGGGGAATTGCGCAGGCGGTGGCGCGCGAGGGCGGCGAGATCGCCTTCAGCTACCAGGGCGACGCGCTGGAAAAGCGGGTCCGTCCGCTCGCGGCGAGCCTGCCGCTGCCCGACGGCGATAACGGTCCGTTCCTGATCGAATGCGACGTGAGCGATACCGCGTCGCTCGACCGCTGTTTCGCGACGCTGGCGGTGAAGTGGCCGACGATCGACTTCCTCGTCCATGCGATCGGCTTTTCCGACAAGAACGAGCTGCGCGGGCGCTACGTCGACACGAGCTCCGAGAACTTCGCGCAGACGATGAACATCAGTGTGTTCAGCTTCACGACCGTTGCGCAGCGCGCGCTGGCGATGATGCCTGATGGCGGCTCGCTGCTGACACTCAGCTATTACGGCGCGGAGAAGGTCATTCCGCATTACAACGTGATGGGTGTCGCCAAGGCGGCCTTGGAGACGAGCGTCCGCTACCTCGCGATGGACCTCGGGCCGGACAGGGTCCGCGTCAACGCGATCAGCGCGGGTCCGATCAAGACGCTGGCGGCGAGCGGCATCGGCGACTTCCGCTACATCTTGAAATGGAACGAGTATAATTCCCCTCTGCGGAGGAATGTGACGATCGACGACGTCGGCGGGGCAGGCGTGTATTTGCTCAGCGACCTTGCGAGCGGGGTGACGGGGGAGGTCCACCACGTCGACGCCGGGTATAATGTCATCGGTATGAAGGCGGAAGACGCGCCGGATATCAGGGTGGCGTAGGTCCGTAAGGGGGGCGATATGATCATTCTGCTGATTTTGGTCGCGTTCGCGACGCTACAGGGCATCTCATCGTATTATGGATGGCCGATACGCCCGCGCCTGGGTACTTCAGAGACGTGCGCTTCGCGTGCGGCGTATGATGCGTTCAGTTGCTTTCTGGCGTCTGGTACTTTGTGTGGCACCGAGACCGCGCTTCCGAACATGGTGCACACCCCACTTCGCACCGGCGGACTTATGTTCATCGGCTTTTGCATCGCTCGTTTGGTCCGGCCGCCCTTCAACGATGCGGCCGTGCGTTTTTTCAGTCGCAGTCAATGACCCACAACACCTTCGGCCACGTCTTCCGCTTCACCACGTGGGGCGAATCGCACGGGCCTGCGATCGGTGCGGTCGTCGACGGGTGCCCGCCGGGATTGCTGCTGAGCGAGGTCGACGTTCAGCCGTGGCTCGACCGGCGTCGCCCGGGCACTTCGCGCTTCACGACCCAGCGGCGGGAGCCCGACGCCGTCCGCATTCTGTCCGGTGTCTATGACGGGTGGACCACCGGTACCCCGATCCACCTGATGATCGACAATGTCGACCAGCGGTCTCGGGATTATGGCGACATCGCGCAGGCGTACCGCCCCGGCCATGCCGACTACGCCTATGACGCGAAATACGGCCTGCGCGACCCGCGGGGAGGCGGACGATCGTCGGCGCGCGAGACGGCGAGCCGCGTTGCGGCGGGGGCGGTGGCGCGGCTGGTCATCCCGGAGGTGAATATTCGCGGCTATCTCGTTGAACTTGGTGGCGATGCCATCGACCGGGCGGCCTTCAACGCAGCTGAAATCGAC
>JAYTXW010000130.1:0-4286 GCA_043742745.1 Sphingomonadaceae bacterium | reverse complement strand
CAAGCGGCTCGCGCAGTATGTCGTCTATATCGACCGCGCGATCGGGCGGATGCAGCAGGGGTTGGCGAGTGGCGTCACCAATCCGCGCCTCGTCATGGTCAACGTCGTCGGTCAGCTGGACGCGCTCCTCCCGCCGAAGATCGAGGACAGCGTTTTCTACAAGCCCGTGACCAAATTCCCCGACACGTTCACCGCCGCCGACAAGGCGCGGATCACCGCGTCTTATGCGACCTTTATCAAGGACCAGCTCAACCCGGCGCAGACGCGACTGCGCGACTTCATCCGCGACGTCTATGTCCCCAAGGCGCGGACGACCGTCGGTCTGGGCCAGATGCCCGGCGGCAAGGCGCTGTATCGCTACCTTGTCGAGGCGACGACGACGACGACAATGACGCCCGAGGACATCCATGCGCTCGGTGTCCGCGAAGTCGATCGCATCCACGGCGAGATGACCAAGGTCAAGGACGCGGTGGGCTTCAAGGGGTCGCTCCAGGACTTCGCCGCGTTCCTCCGTACCGATGCGCGCTTCGCCCCCAAGAGCGCGGAGGCGATGCGCGAGGCCTTTTTCGCGATCGACAAGCGCGTCGGCGCGGTTGTCGGCCAGGACTTCGCGACGATCCCCAAGTCGCCGCTCGATATCAAGCCCGAGCCCGCCTATAAGGAAAAGACCGCCGCTGGCGGTGAATACCAGCAAGGCACCCCCGACGGGTCGCGCCCCGGCACCTTTTATTACAACAGTTATGACCTCCCCGCGCGCTACACGTGGGGGTATGAGACGCTGTTCCTCCACGAAGGGCGCCCCGGCCATCACTTCCAGATCAGCCTCGCGCAGGAAAACACGGCGCTGCCGGCGTTCCAGCGGTTCGGCGGCAACACCGCGTACGTCGAGGGCTGGGCGCTGTATTCGGAAAGCCTCGGCTACGAGCTCGGCTTTTACACCGACTCGTACCAGAATTATGGCCATCTGAACGACGAGATCCTGCGCGCGATGCGCCTCGTCGTCGACACCGGCATCCACAACGAGAGCTGGGGCCGCGACAAGGCGATCGCGTATATGCTCGACAACTCGGCGATGTCGAAGACCGATGCGACCGCCGAGGTCGAACGCTACATCGCGATCCCTTCGCAGGCGCTCGCGTACAAGGTCGGCCAGCTGACGATCCGCCGCCTGCGGACCAAGGCCGAAACCGAGCTGGGGCCAAAGTTCGACATTCGCGGCTTCCACGCGCAGGTGCTGATGAGCGGCGCGCTGCCGATGGCGGTGCTCGAGACGAAGATCAACGACTGGATTGCCGCGCAGAAGCGGACTTGAGGAGATGACGATGAAGACGCTACTCGCGCTTGCCGCCGCCGCCGTGTTCGCCACGAGCGCGTCTGCCGATTTGATGAAGCCCACCGGCCCCGTCTTCCTACGCGGGACGATCGTATCCGCCGACCCTGCATTGCTGACGGTCAAGTCGACCGATGGCACGACGGTCGCGGTCGTTCTCGCCCCGGGCACGAAGGTCGCGGCGCTGTCGAAGATCGGCCTCGACGCGATCAAGGCGAACAGCTTCATCGGTACAACCGCCAAGCCCGGCAAGGGCGGGGTCCTCGAAGCGACTGAGGTCCATGTCTTCCCCGAAGCGATGCGCGGCCTTGGCGAGGGCCATTACGGCTGGGATCGCGGGCCGACGAGCACCATGACCAACGGCAACGTCGGCAAGGTCGGCACGATCAAACACCACAGCGGGCGAACGCTGACCGTCGACTATAAGGGCGGCACGCAGGAGATCGTCGTCCCCGCGCGCGTCCCCATCGTCGCCTTCGCCGAGGGCACGCCCGCGCAGCTCGTCCCCGGCGCGCACGTCTTCCTCGTCACGGTCAAGACGCCCGACGGCAAGCTCGCCGCGAACCAGGTCGCAGTCGGCGTCGGCGGGGTCGTCCCGCCGATGTGATCCTCAGCGAGCTTCCTCAAACATCTCGCGCCCGATCAGGAAGCGGCGGATTTCGCTCGTCCCCGCGCCGATCTCGTACAGCTTCGCGTCGCGGAGCAGCCGCCCGGTCGAATAATCGTTGATATAGCCGTTGCCGCCGAGCGCCTGGATCGCCTCCAATGCCATCCACGTCGCCTTTTCGGCGGCATAGAGGATGCACCCGGCGGCGTCCTTGCGCGTCGTCTCGCCGCGGTCGCACGCCTGCGCGACGGCATAGGTGTACGCGCGCGCCGTCGACAGCGCGACGTACATATCGGCGAGCTTGCCCTGCATCAGCTGGAACTCGCCGATCGGCTGGCCGAACTGCTTGCGCTCGTGGACATACGGGACGACGACGTCGAGGCACGCCTGCATGATGCCAAGCGGCCCCCCGGCGAGGACAACCCGCTCATAATCGAGTCCGCTCATCAACACCTGGACGCCGCGCCCCTCGTCGCCGAGGACATTGTCGAACGGCACTTCGCAGTCGTCGAACACCAGTTCGCACGTGTCCGACCCGCGCATCCCGAGCTTGTCGAGCTTTCGCGCGGTCGAGAAGCCCGCCATGCCGCGTTCGATGAGGAAAGCGGTGATGCCCTTCGCGCCCGCTTGCGCGTCGGTCTTGCCGTAGACGACGAGCGTGTCCGCCCCCGGCCCGTTGGTGATCCAGAACTTCGACCCGTTGAGGACATAGCGGTCGTTCTTCTTGTCGGCGCGGAGCCGCATCGACACGACGTCGCTCCCCGATCCGCTTTCCGACATCGCGAGGCTGCCGAGATGTTCGCCGCTGATCAGCTTGGGCAGGTACTTCGCTTTCTGCTCTGCCGTTCCCCAGCGGGCGATCTGGTTGATGCACAGGTTCGAATGCGCGCCGTAGCTGAGGCCCACGCTCGCCGACGCACGGCTGATCTCCTCGACCGCGACGACGTGGGCAAGATAGCCGAGCCCCGCCCCGCCGTCGGCCTCGGGCACGGTGATGCCGTGCAGGCCCAAGTCGCCGAGCCGGGGCCACAGGTCGCGCGGGAACAGGTTGTCGGCGTCGATGGTCGCGGCACGCGGGGCGATCTCGGCGGCGGCGAAGGCGGCCACGCTGTCGCGCAGCATGGCGATCGTTTCGCCGTGGTCAAAGCGGAGGGTTTGCATCGGCGTCCTTTACGCGACGCCGCCGCGACCGTCACCCCCGCCGCCGTCTATCGGCGAGCGGAGACGCTCACCGGGCCTGCCCGCTCCCTCCCTCGTCGCGACGTCATGCTGGCGCAGGCCAACACCCACGGTCGTGCCAGCAATCAACGCCGCCGCCTCGCGGGGGACGTGGGTGCTGGCCTGCGCCAGCATGACAGGAAGGGAAGCGTTGGAGAAATAGCCAGAGGATCTGTAAGCCGGGTTCTGTCCGGGGGCCCCAAGTCTCCTTGGCGCCCCGTGGACGGTCATTCCTCTAGGACCGGCGTTACCGCCGGCCTCAAGCAACCAACCCGGACGACTGGGCCGGTTCCTGCCCTGCAAGCAACGCCTAAACATGGCTTGCGCGCCGTCCCTATTCGGTCTTGCTCCCGGTGGGGTTTACCTTGCCGCTTCTGTTGCCAGTCGCGCGGTGCGCTCTTACCGCACCCTTTCAGCCTTGCCGGAGCGAACCCCGGCGGTCTCCTCTCTGTGGCACTGTCCCTGGGGTCGCCCCCGCCGGGGGTTACCCGGCACCGTCGTTCCGTGGAGCCCGGACTTTCCTCCCCTATCTTAACGACAGCGGCGACCGTCCAATCCTCTGGCCGAGGCCGGTGGTAGGCGCGTTCGTTATAGAAGTGAAGTCGGCACCGGCTTCACCAAACTCCCTCCCCCGCTTGCCAAGCCGCCGCGCCCGGTTCAAACGGCGCGGGTCACGCCGAGGAGTTGTCGAATGCGCGCCCTGCTGGTCCTGTCGCTGGTTGTTGCGGTCGGTGGCTGTGCATCGACGCGCCAGGCGCTCGGGCTGTACAAGCGCACCGCCGACAAGGGCGTCACGCTCGGCGGCGGCAACGCGGATGGGGGCGTCGCGCCCCCGGGGTCGGCCGGGTCGGAGACTACGCCCGCGACCAGCAGCAGCCGCAAGGCCGACGCCAAGGCGGCCAAGCTCAACCTCCCCACCGGCCTCGGCGGCGACAAGGAACACAGGGCCTATACGAGCGACGTACCGCGCTGACCGGGCGACCGTCGCGGTGCGGTGGGCGACGAGCCTGAATGTCGTCGCGATTAAATCAGCGGCTTTCGGCCGCACGCTAGCCGCCATCGCCACCAAGGCATTGCCAGTTCGGCAGCGACCAGTCTCCCGGGATACCCATGGGATACGCGCGGCATTTT
>JAYTXW010000129.1:0-3097 GCA_043742745.1 Sphingomonadaceae bacterium | reverse complement strand
GTGGTCGAGCCATTCGCGTTCGCGTTGCCCGGCTTCAAGCGCCGCTGCGGCGTCGGCCAACCGCGCTTCGGCATCGCGCCATGCCGCGTAAGCTGTTGTAGTCGCGATAGCTTCCGGACCGAGGCAGCCGAAGGCGTCGAGCAGGTCGCGGTGGCCACGCGAGTTTAGCAGTCCCCGATCGTCGGCCTGCCCATGAATTTCGACAAGGCGGCTGCCAAGGTCGCGGAGGAGCGCGACCGACACCGGCTGGTCGTTGACAAAGGCACGCCCCGCCCCGTCAGCGGCGATACGGCGGCGGAGGATCAGGTCGTCGCCGCTCTCGCCTTCTAGATCATTGACGGCGAGCAGCGCGCGCGCCGGATGGTCGGAAGCCACGGCGAAGGTCGCGGTGACGGCGGCGAAGGGGGCTCCGGCGCGAACCAGCCCAGCGTCGCCACGCGCGCCGAGGGCGAGGCCGAGGCTGTCGAGGAGGATCGACTTGCCCGCGCCGGTCTCCCCCGTCAAAACACCGAGACCGGCGGGAAAATCGAGCCGCAACGCTTCGATAAGGACGACGTCGCGGATGTCGATAGCGGTCAGCATCGCGTCACGGAAAGGGGCGACGCCGGGGTCATGCGCCGGGCTTCACAGCGGATCAGGCGGCCTTCTTGCCGATCAGCGCATAACTGCGGTCGTACCACTTCGATCCCGGATAGTTGAAGTTGAGGACAGCGGCCGACTTCCTCGCCTCCTCGGGCACGCCGAGCGCGAGATAGCATTCGACCAGGCGGTGGAGCGCCTCGGGGGTGTGGCTCGTCGTGTTGTAAGTGTCGACAACGGTGCGGAAGCGGATGACGGCAGCGAGGAACTGCTTATTCGACTGATAAAAGCGCCCGACCTCCATCTCCTTGCCGGCGAGGTGATCGCGGGTCAGGTCGACCTTCAGCCGCGCATCGGCGGCATAGTCGGTGGCCGGGTAGTGGCGGATCAATTCCTGCAGCGCGTCCAACGCCTTGCCCGTCGTCTTCTGGTCGCGGTCGACCGAGGCGATTTGCTCGTAATAGCTGACCGCGATGACGTAATACGCATAAGGAGCCTCGCGGCTGCCCGGATGAAGCGCAAGGAAGCGCTGCGCCGACAGGATCGCCTCGGAATAATTCTGGCTGACGTAATAACTGTACGCGCTCATCAGCTGCGCGCGGCGGGCCCATACCGAATAGGGATGCTGGCGCTCGACCTCATCGAATTGCGCGGCCGCGAGCTTGTAATCGTGCTTCCGAAGCGTCGCGAGCGCAGCGGTGTAGAGCGTGTCGACGTCGCGTGCGACGTAGGGCCGGTCTTTCTTCGCCTTGGTCGAAGCGCAGCCCGACACGATGACGGTGACGCTGAGGAACGGCAGCAGAAGGGAACGCAGCAAGCGGGAACGCATCATGTCCGCAGCCTTAGCCGATGGGCGGCGGGGTGCCAAGCGGGGCGCGCGCCGTCCGGACCTCTGCAATCGCCGCCGCAATCGTGTCGGGCCGGTCGTGCGGGATCAGGTGCCCCGTCCCGGTCACCGTCCGGCGCAGGCCAATGGTCGAGCGGTCGGCAAGTTCCTGATGCAGCCCCGCCCAGACCCGGTCGGCGAAGCGGCGCGGACCTTCGGGCAGCGCCGCGTTAGTGTCGCCCGCCGTCAGGACAATCAACGGCAGCGCACCGTATGTCGCCCGGCCCCCCGCGACTTCCTCGGATGTCGCCCCCCATAACGTATCGAGTTCCGACACCTCGGTCGCCCAAGTCGCGATCGGCGTCGCGGCGTCGCATTTCGCCAGCGCCGGGTCGGGCGACGGCAGGCGGTGGGCTGTCGCGGCGGCGAGGCAGCGCGCCGACCGGTCGCGCAGGCCCGCAACGCCTCCCGCCCCGGGACCGTACATCGCGCTCAAGCGCTTGTCCTGAAACTCGACGCTCGGATCGACAAGGACCATGCCGACGACATCGGCGGGGCGGCGATCGGCGAAAAGGCGGACGTACAATCCCCCTGCCGAGTGGCCGACGACAACGAACGGGCCGTCGATCTTTGCCGCGCGCAGGCCGTCATCGAGGTCGCGGGCGATTGCGGCGCCGTCACGCGGGAGCGGGCCGGAATCGCTTAGCCCCATCCCGGCGCGATCGTAGCTGCACACATGGGTCATCGCAGCGACCAGCGGCTGGACCCGACCCCACGCCAGCGACGCCCCCGCCCACCCGGCTTCGAGCAACACCGTCGGCGTGCCGCGGCCGGTGCAGCGGAAAGCGAGGCGGCGGTCATCGGGCAGTCGTGCGAAGGTAACGTCGTCGTTCGGCAGCGCGAGGCCGCACCCGGCGAGCGCTACTGCCCCGAGCCACAACGCCAGTAGTCCGCGCCGGGCGAGGATCGATACCCGGCGGGGACTCATCGTGCGATACCGCGCGGAGCCGACGGTCTATGAACGGAAATAAGGCACCACTTCGCCTTGCTGCTTGATCGTGATCGGGTTGCCATAACGATCTTTCGACCCGGCGACGGTCAGGCGGACCCAGCCTTCGGAAACGCAATATTCGTCGACGTTGGTTCGCTCGACACCCTTGAAGCGGATGCCGATGCCGCGTGCTAAATGCGCTTCATCGTAATGCTGGCTCGACGGGTTGTTCGACAGGCGGTCGGGCGGGGTGTCGGTTACGGCGACCGGCGTGTCGGCACCGGCAGCCCCCAAGTCGGTGTCTGCCGAGACTTCGTTGGGGAAGGTTTCGTCAGAAGTTGCAGTCATGGGTGGCCTTCGTGTGGGTAACGGATGACGCGGCGTGATAGCCACTCGCGCAGCGATGCGCTACTATACATCAATGGCCGAGGATTTCGTTCGTCACAAACAGGCGTGGACCAGCGACGAGGTCGCCAAGCTGCGTCGCTTTGCCGAAAAGGGCATGGCCATCCGCGCCATCGCTAAGGCACTGACCCGCAGCGAAGAATCGGTCAAGGCGCGGGCGAAGGAAGACTCGCTCAAGCTGACGAAGCTGCGCTGACGACAGCTTTAGCCCGGATTATTCACTGGACGGGCCATTCCCAGTTGGCGAGCGTAGCTTAACTTGCTGATTTAGTGTAGAGAAAGGTTGTTGACGCCAC
>JAYTXW010000128.1:0-3511 GCA_043742745.1 Sphingomonadaceae bacterium | reverse complement strand
GGGCACCGATAAACAAGACACCGACTCAATGGATGATCGAACCGCTGCGCCGCTACGCGCAATTCAGCGGGCGGGCGCGGCGCGCGGAATACTGGTGGTTCATGCTTTTCGGGATTATTGCTTCGTTCGCCATTTCCATCATCGAACCGGTCATCTTCGGACCGTCGGAAATCTCGCGGCACGTCGCAATCGTCGGCGGTATCCCGGTGACCATTACGCAAACCAGCAATCGCTATCTCGGCTCTATTCTAGCGCTCGCCCTGCTCTGTCCGCAGTTTGCCGTTGGGTTCCGGCGGCTGCACGACCTCGATCGCACCGGGTGGTGGATCGCCGTGCCGTTCGTTCTCATTCTCGGCACGGGGCTCAGTTTGGCAGCGCGCAGGACGCTTGACCTCGGCGCGCTTGACGGGCTCGTCATCGTCATTATGGGGATATGCGGCGTCTGTGGTGCAGGCGCGATTGTGTTGTTGATCGTTTGGCACTGCACCCGCGGCACCGTCGGCGACAATCGCTTCGGCCCCGACCCCCTCGCCGACCCCGCGCCGCTATAACGCGATCGCCTCCAGCCGCTTCGTCCCCGCATCCGCCGGCAGCTTGCCCTCCCACTGTGCGACGACCGCTGCGGCGACCGCGTTGCCGATGACGTTGGTCGCGCTGCGGCCCATGTCGAGGAAATGGTCGACGGCGAGGATCAGCAGCAGCCCGCCTTCGGGAATGTTGAAGAACGGCAGCGTCGCAGCGATCACGACGAGGCTCGCGCGCGGGACGGCGGCGATGCCCTTCGACGTGACCATCAGCAACAGCAGCATCCCCGCCTGCGTCGCGAACCCCAAATGGATGCCATACGCCTGCGCGATGAACAGCGACGCGAATGCGCAGTACATCATCGACCCGTCGAGGTTGAACGAATAGCCGAGCGGCAGGACGAATGCGGCGATGCGGTTCGGCACGCCGTATTCCTCGAGCGCCTCCAATAATTTGGGATAGCTCGCCTCGCTCGACGCGGTGGCAAAGGTGATGAGGAACGGCTCGCGGATCGCGGTCAGCAGTCGCCGCGCGCGCTGGGTTCCGATGACCGCCGCGCCCGCCCCCAGCAACAGCACCCACAGGATCGCGAGCGCGAGGTAAAAGCCGCCCATGAACTTGCCGAAGGTGATGACGATCGCCAACCCCTCGGTCGCGATCGCGGCGGCGACGGCGGCGAACACCGCGAACGGGGCGGCGTACATGACATAGCCCGTCACCTTGAGCATGACCGCCGCGATCGCCTCCAGCCCGCGCACGAGCGGCGCACCGGCGGTGCCGACGTTGATCAGCCCGATGCCGGCGAAGACCGCGAAGACGACAATCTGCAGGACTTCGTTCTTCGCCATCGCGTCGATGATCGACGCCGGGATCAAATGGGTAACGAAGTCCTTGAGGTTGAACGCCGTCTTCGCGACGCCGGTTGCGGCGTCGGCGGCGGGCAGGACCAAGCCGACGCCGTCGCCGGGCTGGAGCAAATTAACGACGACCGCGCCGAGCGTCAGCGACACAAGGCTCGCGACGATGAACCACCCCAGCGTCCGCCCGAACATCCGCCCCAGGCTCGCGCCGCCGTCGGCCGCCCCCATGTGCGCGATGCCGACGGTCAGCGTCGATAGGACGAGCGGCGCGATGATCATCTTGATCAACCGCAGGAACACGTCGGTAACGATGCCGAGGTTGGCCGCGATCGCCTTCGCCGTGGCGGCGTCATACGCCGAATGGAGCCACGTCCCCACGCCCAACCCGAGGACGAGAGCGATGAGAATGAACCGCGTCAGTCGTGTGCTCGTCATGGCTTCCCCGCGTTACCCTGTGTCGTGCGGGAGCGGCACGCGGCGGTCAAGCGGCGGCCTGCGCGCGGGCCGGTTCAGGCGTCCGCCAGCTCGCGGATACGCTGCGGCGTGAGGAGATTTTTCGGCTGCAGACAATCGGGCAGCGGCTTCGGCCCGTCGGCGATCGGTGGGTCGCGGTCGTCGCCGCCGCGCGGGCCGCGGCGCAGCGTGACGATCTGGTAGACCGCAAATGCGAGCGGGGCACCAAAGCCGAGCGCACCCGACAGCAGGGCGAAGGTGGTCGAGGTCATGGTCGCCGGACCTTTTAGGCAAGCGCCGGACGCAACCGCCCGACTCACACCCAAACGCTAATCCCGCGACGCGGCCTTGGGCAAGTCCCCTGCGTCATCCGTCCCGGGGGCGGCCGATTCCGCCATCAGGCCGGCGATGGTTGCGTGGAACCGCGCGACGCCCTGCTCGAGCCCGCCCAGGAGGATGTGGTCGACCGCGCCCGACGCCAGCCCTTCCTGCCCCAGCGCGGCGGCGCGGAAATCTTCACCGGCAAACACGCCGCCGTCGAGCAGATCCCACGACCGTTGCCAGTGCGATTCAGCCTTTGGCGTCAACGGCGGTTCGGGGATCAGCATGAAATCCTCGACCCACGTCTCGTCGACCGATCGCGGCATCACCGTCATGATGTTGATATAGTCGGGCGACGCGACGATCACCGTGCCGGGCACGAGCTGATACGCGAACGTCACCGTCCGCCGCAGCGCGCCCCAATCGTTCCAGTCGACGCCGTCGAGCTTTTCGGCGCGCCCGACTGCCGACCGCGCGTGCGGTCCGATCAGGTCGCCGGTCGTCACGCCGTCGTTGAAGAAGCCGCCGATCGTCGCTGCGTGGAGGCGGGTGACGTGGTAGCTTTCGAGGAAGGCGTCCATGATCAGCTTCCAGTTCGCAGGCACCCGGTGGGTGCGGCGGCGGTACAGATGCTGATCGGCGAACCCGAGCGCGTCGAAATCGGCGGCGAGCGGCCCGCGCGCGAAGGCGAAGTCGTACGTGTGGCTCCGGTCGAGGCCGACCCAGATCAGCCCGCCCGCCTCGGCGCTCGGCATTTCGACGAGGCCGCGCTCGCTTTTGTCGAGGCCCGCACCATCGGCCCCGGCAAACGTCTCGGGGCGCGGCAGCCCGGTCAGCCGCCCGTCGAGGGCATAGCTCCACGCATGGTACGGACAGACGAGGCGCGGGGTGGAGTGCATCGCCTCCCCCTCGACGAGCCGCGTCCCCCGGTGGCGGCAGACATTGAGGAAGACGCGCGCGACCCCGCGCGCATCGCGGGTCAGCAACAATGGGACACCGAAGCCGTCGTGGGGCACGCTCGCGCCCTTGGCGAGCAGCGCCGACGGGGCGATGACGACCGGCAGGCGGCGCAGCGCGGCCTGTTCGGCGGTGAAATGCGCGGGGTCGGTATAGACGCGCGCGGGCACACGGCTGACGGTCGCGGGGGCCGCCGACCCCGCCGCACCGGGAATCGCCGCCGCAAGTGCAAGCTGCCCCGGCGTCGGCGACCGAAAGGGGACATGGATGTCCATCGCATGATCCTACGCCGCCGTGCGGGCGATGGCGAGGGGTGCGCCGGGGCGCAGTTTGCCACGATGCAGACGTCTTCATTGCGTCGCTGCCGCACCCGGCGCGCCTTCGACCGGCCACCA
>JAYTXW010000127.1:0-19820 GCA_043742745.1 Sphingomonadaceae bacterium | reverse complement strand
TTCTCCGGAGCCGTCCGCGCCAGTCTGTTTGCGCCTGTCTGTTTGCAGCAGTCTATGCGTTCCCACCGACCGGGCAAGCCGGTCCGCCAAACAGTCCGTTTGCAGTGACGTGGGGGACTTTCCGTTCGGCCGCGATGCGTTCGAACACCTGCGTGACCGCGGCCGGCGTCGCCGCTGCCAACGCGCCGCCCGCGACCTCGTCGACGGACCACAGCCAGCTCCGCGCAGGGTCGTCGAGCATATCCCACGCCGGGAACAACCGGTCGGCGATGGGGCCCGCGACGAGGCGCTCGACATCGACGTGGCGGTCATCGCGTTCGATCCGCGCGAAGGCTGCCTCGACCGCCGGTTCGGGCCCTTCGAGCAGCTGCAGGTACAGGTCCGCCCGACAGATCAGTGCCCCCGTCAGGCCGTCGCGCCGATTATTGCGCCGCGCCCCGACCAGAATGCCGCCGAGCATCGCCGAGTCAAAGCCGAACGGGCGTGACGCATAGATTGTTCGGTACAGCGTCATATCCACTCCCCCTCGAGTCGCACCGACGCTAGGCCATCGCATCGCCCGCGTCGCCCCTTCACATCGCGGGGCAGCGCTGCCACATGATGATGCATGAGCGATGCCGCCACCACGCAATTCGATGCCGCCGAATATGGGCTGGTCGAGCGTGTGTCGCCGCTCGTCCGCCGCGTCCTCGCGCCGAATCCGGGGCCGTTCACCTACACCGGCACGGGCACGTATATCGTCGGCAGCGGGACGGTCGCGATCGTCGATCCCGGCCCCAATGATCCTGATCATATCGCGGCGTTGCTCGCAGCGGTCGGTGGTGAAAGCGTCAGTCATATCGTCGTGACGCACACCCACCGCGACCATTCGCCCGCCGCGATCGCCGTCAAGGCGGCGACAGGGGCGCTCGTCGTCGGCTGCGCGCGGCTGGTCCTCGACGACCACGGCCCCCGTGCCGACGCGGGCTTCGATGCGACCTATGCCCCCGACTCCGTCCTCGTCGACGGTGAAAGCGTCACCGGTCTGGGCTGGACGCTGACCGCGCTCCACACGCCGGGGCACACGTCGAATCACCTGTGCTTCGCGCTGGCGCAGGAACACGCGCTGTTTACCGGCGATCACGTCATGGGCTGGTCGACCACCGTGGTGGCGCCGCCTGACGGCGACATGGCGGCGTATATCGCGAGCCTGCGCCGCCTCCTCGACCGCGACGACGCCGTTTATTACCCGACTCACGGCGCGCCGGTGACCGAGCCGCAGCGCTTCGTTCGCGGCCTGATCACCCACCGCAAGCAGCGCGAAAACCAGATCCTTGCGCGTCTTGCCGATGGCGCGGCGACCGTCCCGGCGATGGTCGCGACGATGTACGCCGCTGTCGACCCGCGCCTCCGTCCCGCTGCCGGCCTGTCGGTTACCGCCCACCTGATCGACTTGGCCGCACGCGGTGTCGTTGCGCGACAGGGTGACGAGTGGACGCTGGCAGCCTAGGACAGCACATGGACGTTCGCCTCAACTTTTTCGGTTCTGCCCCGCCTGTTGATTTCCGCGCCGAGATCGAACGCCTGCGCAAGGAGCGGAATGCCGTCATCCTCGCGCATTATTATCAGGATCCGGTGCTCCAGGACCTCGCCGATTTCGTCGGCGACAGCCTCGACCTTAGCCGCAAGGCCGCCGCCACCGACGCCGACGTCATCGCCTTTTGCGGCGTCAAATTCATGGCCGAGGTGGCAAAAATCCTGTCGCCGCAGAAAACCGTTGTCCTACCCGACCTCAAGGCCGGGTGCAGCCTTGAGGATTCGTGCCCGCCCGACGAATTCGGCGCCTTCCGTGCGGCGCACCCCGATCATATCAGCCTGACTTACATCAACTGCTCGGCGGCGGTGAAGGCGCATAGCGACATCATCGTCACCTCGTCTTCGGCCGAAAAGATCATCAATCAGCTCCCTCGCGACCAGAAAATCCTGTTCGCCCCTGACAAGCATCTCGGCGCGTGGCTCAACCGCAAGACCGGGCGCGACATGCTGCTGTGGAACGGGACGTGCATCGTTCACGAACGGTTTTCGGTAACCGAACTGCTCAAGCTGAAGGCGCTCAACCCCGCCGCGCCGGTGCTCGCCCACCCCGAATGCCCGGCGGCGATTCTCGACCTCGCCAACTATGTTGGGGCGACGAGTGGCATCCTCGATTATGCCTTAAAATCGCCCGAGCCGACGCTGATCGTCGCGACCGAGCCGAACATCATCCATCAGATGCAGCTTCGCGCCCCACACAAGACGTTCATCGGCGCCCCCGGGGCCGACGGCAACTGCGGCTGCAACATGTGCCCGTTTATGGCGATGAACACGCTCGAGAAGCTGTATCTATGCCTGCGCGACCTGACGCCGGTGATCGAGGTGCCCGAAGCGATCCGCGTCCGGGCGAAACTCCCCCTCGACCGGATGCTGGAGATGGCGAGCGCGGTGACGCCGGTGCCGGTGACGGGGGATTAGCTGGGAACGACGACGGCGATGCCGACGGTCAGTGCAGCCCGGGCAAGGGCCTTGTCGAAAGTGACCAAGGCAAAGCCGTTCGACTCGCACGTCGCCAAGTGGATAGCATCCGGCATTCGCAGTCCAAGATCGAAACGGCGGACAAGCCGCGCTGCGCCCCTGATGTCCACGGCATCAGTCGTTGCCACGTCGGCGTGCTCGGCAACCCAGCGATCATGCGCTGATATCCGATCATCGGCGATCGTTCGATCCATCGCTCCGGTCCGCAAATAGCGCGATACGACAGATGCGAATTCGCCCGACGCGAGGGTACTCACGACGAATGGCGCGGATTGGGTTAACGCCCATTCAGTCACCACGTCTGTCGTCGCTTCGCGGATAAAATACGGTACCAGCACGCTCGCATCGAGGTACGCTTTCACCACGGCGTCTCATCGTACATTTCCCGTAGAACCTGCAGACCGGTCTTGGGCATCATGGGAAGCTTGTCGCGCGCGCGGGCCATCTCGGTGACACTCGCGATCCATACCGTTTGATCAAACTCTTTGCGGGCGTTAATCTCAACCACCGGCTTACCGTGGCGGGTAATGACGACTTCCTCGCCGGCCAGCGCGCGGTCGATCAGGCGCGGCAGCGTATTCTTGGCTTCGGCGACGCTGTAACGCGGCATGGCAGGCCTCCTAGGATTATGGCTATACCCTATAGCTATAACGCGCGCTTGTCGAGATTGCCGGGGCCGCTAAGCCAGCGTCATGGACACCGATTTCGACCTCGACGCCTTTGTCGCCGCCACCCTTGCCGAGGATCTCGGCAGCGGCGGCGACATTACCTCCGCCGCCGTTATTCCGGCAGCGGCAACCCTTACCGCCGTCATGGTCAGCCGCGATGCGATCGTCGTCGCCGGGTTGCAGGTCGCCGCAGTGTTCTTCGGCGAGCTCGACCCCGCCGTCGAGATCGAGCGCTTCGTCGTCGATGGCGACGCTGTCGTCCCTGGCACCGCCCTTCTCCGCATCAGCGGCAATGCCCGCGCGCTGCTCGCCGCCGAACGGTCGGCGCTCAACACCGTCCAGCATCTGTCGGGCATCGCGACGCTGACGCGCGCCTACGTTGACGCGATCGCAGGCACAGGCACGATCCTGCTCGATACACGCAAGACGTTGCCGGGACTGCGCGCGCTCGAAAAATACGCGACGCGGATGGGCGGGGCGACCAATCACCGCCTGCGCCTCGACGACGGCTGCCTCATCAAGGACAATCACGTCGCCGTCGCGGGCGGGGTCGACGCCGCCGTCCGCGCCGCCGTCGCCGCCGGGTTGGGCATCGCCGCTGGTGGCCTGCCGATCGTTATCGAGGTCGACCGGATCGACCAGATCGAACCCGCTCTCGCCGCCGGTGCCGACCGATTATTGCTCGACAATATGGACGCCCCAACCTTGCGAGAAGCGGTGGCGCGCGTCGGCGGGCGCGTCCCGACCGAGGCGAGCGGCGGCGTCCGCCTCGACACGATTCGCGCGCTGGCGGAAACGGGCGTCACCTTCATTTCGGTCGGACGGCTGACCCAGTCTGCCCCTGCCGCCGACATCGGCCTCGACTATGTTTGAGTTGCTCGCCGCCGCCGCCGCGCTCGCCTGTGCGATTCCCGCCGACCTGACGCCCGCCCCGGCGCAGCCGCAGGAGGAAAGCCGGATCGTCCCCGTCGAGCACTTCGTCCTGGCTTATTACTGGTGGCCGCAGGAATGCCGCCGCGCCGATGCTGCCGCAACGCCGGGTTGCCACGCCGGGTTCGGCCTGCGCGTCCACGGCCTGTGGCCCGACGGACCGGGCACGACCTACCCGCAGTTTTGCCGCGCACCGACACCCCTCGCCGTCGCCGAGGTCCGCCGCAACTGGTGCCTGACGCCGTCGCCGGTGCTGCTCCAGCACGAATGGGCGAAACACGGGACGTGCCACTGGCCCGACGCCGCGCACTATTTCGCCGATATGCGTCGCGTCGCTGGGCGGATTGCACTGCCCGATCTCGATCGCGTCGCGACCGCCGGAGCGGTGCGCGACGCGATTGTTGCCATGAACCGCCACTTGCCGCGCGACGCAGTGTTCGTCGGCACCGATGCGAACCAGTGGCTGACCGAGGTCCGCGTCTGCCTCGACATCGCCAAGCGCCCGCGCGGGTGCGAGGGCGGGGTTGGCGCTCCCGATTCGGTTCCGGTGCGCGTCTGGCCGCGCTGACCGATTCGCGCACAAAGACGCACGGCGTCGCCGCTCGCAATGTCCGCAACGCCCACGCGCGCACCATTCGTCGCGGCGACGGCTCGCTTCGCCCATCGCCGATCGTGTCACTGTTGCATCGTCGCGGCGGCTCCCCGACACAAATTGCGACTGCGGGGGCAGTCGCTGAATTTTTCGGGCGGGATGTAACGCATGACGCAGGGCGAGCCAGCCTTTCACCGGGTGGCCGCAACCGTGCGCCGGGCTTTTCCCGATCATGTCTTCGTCTGGCACCGCGGCGGCGGCGATCAGACGATAACCATTAGGGCGCGAACACAGATCATGGCATTGGGCGGCGCGGCATTGATCATCGGGTGGCTGGGGATCGCCACAGGTAATCTTGCAGGGGTCCAGTCGGGAGAAACGGCGGCAAAATCCGCCGAACTGGCGCGGATGCAGGCGCAACTCGCGGCGATGACGTCGTCGACCTCGGCGCTGAAGGGGGAAGTCGCCGACCGCGCCGCCGCGATCGAAAAGCGCCAGGCGTTCCTTGCCGCGCTGCTCGCTCCGAAGCGTGATCTCGCCCAACTCGCCGCGCTGATGCCGCGCGCAGGTGACACCGCGACCGCGCGCGATTTGTTGCCGGGGTTGCACGACGGCGTTCTCGCGCCATTCCGCAAGCTCGAAACCGAACAGCTCGCCTTTGTTGATCAGGCGACGAATGCGGCCGATGCACGTTTGCGCGATACCCAATCGCTTGTGCGTCGCCTCGGCCTCGACCCCGACCGGCTGCTCGCGGCATCGGCGTTCGACTCGGCGCGCGGCGCGATGGGGATCGCCGGTGGCGTCGGCGGGCCGTACCAGCCGGTCAGCGCCCCGGCCGACGCCGAGCCGCGCTTCAAATCGTTGTTCGTCAGTTGGAAAAAGCTGACCGCACTCGAAAGCGCGCTTGCCGTCATCCCGTCGTACATGCCGGTCAAGGCGTTCAGCTATTCGTCGGCCTTCGGCGTCCGCTCCGATCCGTTCACGGGCATGACCGCGCTCCACGCCGGGGTCGATATGAGCGGGCGGCGTGGTGATCCGATCTACGCCGCGGCGACGGGCGTGGTCGGCGTCGCCGGCTGGGCTGGGGCGTACGGCAATTGCGTCGAGGTCGCGCACGGTCGCGGCCTGTCGACCCGATATGGGCATCTGTCGGCGATCCTCGTCCACCCAGGGCAGCTGGTCCATCAGGGTGATGTCATTGCCCGGATGGGGTCGACCGGGCGCTCGACCGGCACCCACCTTCATTTCGAAGTCCGGCTCGACGGGCGCGCGGTCAACCCGCGCCCATATCTCGACGCCTCAAGCTATGTCCTCGCCGCCCAGCACCGCGCTGCGGATCCGATCGGCCCCGGCTATGCGGCGGACGACAGCGCGCTGTAGCGCCTGGACCACGCCCGCGTCGCGATTGTACCGCGTCCACCAACGTCCTATGTTCAAGACATGACTAGCGTGAACCTCTCGTCAGCCGCCGCCGCCCGGGTCGCCGCCATCGCCGTACGGCAGGGCAAGCCGGGGTTGAAGCTGCGCTTGGCCGTCGACGGCGGGGGCTGCGCCGGGTTCCAATACAAGTTCGGGCTGGAGAGCGCCGCCGCCGCCGACGACCTGATTGTCGAGACCGACGGCGTCGCGATGCTGGTCGATCCCATCAGCCTGCCGTTCCTCGACGGCGCGCTTGTCGATTATGTCGAGACGATGGGGGCGGCCGCGTTCAAGGTCACCAATCCGAACGCGGCAAGCGGCTGCGGCTGCGGGTCGTCGTTTTCGGTCTAGCGCCGCGCTCGCGGGGATGACAGATCGGGCATCGGTACCCCCATGAAAATCGCCACCTTCAACGTCAACGGCATTTCCGCCCGCCTGCCGCGCCTGCTCGACTGGTTGGCGGAGGCATCGCCGGACGTCGTCTGCCTCCAGGAAATCAAGACGGTCGACGCCGCTTTCCCGACCGAGGCGATCGCTGCCGCCGGTTATCACGCGCTGATCCACGGTCAGAAAGGGTTTAACGGCGTCGCCATTCTGTCGAAGGAAGTGGCGGTCGAAACCGCACGTGGGCTGGCGGGCGACCCAGCGGACGACCATTCGCGTTACCTTGAGGCCGAGGTGGGCGGCATCAGGATCGCGTCGATCTATCTGCCTAACGGCAACCCCCAGCCGGGGCCGAAGTTCGACTATAAACTCGCGTGGTTCGACCGCCTTGCGGCACGCGCCCAGACCCTGCTTGCGCTCGAACACCCTGTTGTTCTTGCCGGGGATTATAACGTCTGCCCGCAATCGGTCGATGTCTTCAGCGAAGCCGCAATGGCTGGCGATGCACTCGTTCAGCCGGAAACGCGGGCGAAGTTTCGTGCGCTGTGCTTCCAGGGCTGGACCGACGCGATCCGCAGCGTCCAGCCGAGCGGGGCGGCGTTCACCTTCTGGGATTATCAGGCGGGGGCATGGCCGCGCGACCTCGGGCTGCGGATCGACCATCTGCTGCTGTCACCCGCCGCCGCCGACCGGCTGAGCACGGCAGGAATCGACCGCACCGTGCGCGGCGGCGAACGCGCGTCAGACCATGTTCCGGTGTGGGTCGACCTCGCGCTTTGACTCCTGTTCGTGTGAGGTGTGTGAGCTTTCGACCCGCGACGATGTAAAAACACTCGTCGATCGCGTGAGGTTAGTAAGCTTTCGCCGTGCCGAGTGACCGTTCGTAGAGGCGGTAGGTCTTCGTCACTTCGGCCTCGATGACGTCGGCAATCGACCGCATCGGTCCGTTGTCCTCGAGGATCCAGCCGATCTCGCCGCGCTTTGCCCCGTAATTTTCGACTGCCGTGCGCCGGATATATTCGATCATCTGGAACGCCATGATCGATGCCAGCCGCGTCCCCTGGAGCGATTTGACGACGCCGAGCAGCGGCACCCGGATGCGGGTAATCTTCGGCTTCCGCAGGCGCCACAACAGCTTCGCCCAGTTGAACGGGAATAGCCGCCCGCCGAGGTCGCGGGTAAATTCGTTAAGGTCGGGCAGCGCGATGAGGAAGGCAACGGGCACGCCGTCGACCTCGGCGATGCGAACGAGATCGTTATACACGATCGGCTTGAGCTTGACCCCGACGTGCGCGACTTCGAGCGGGGTCAACGGCACAAACCCCCAATTCTCCGACCAGGCATCGTTGAGGATGCCGAGAATGATTGCGGCCTCCTCCGCGAAGCGGCTCTTGTCGACCATCCGCGTCTTGACCTTGCCGCTCTTCTCGCTCGCCGCGACGATCTTCTGGACGATGTCGGGGAACGGCTTGTCGATCGCGAGTTCGTAGGTGTGAAGGTCCTTGAGACCGACATAGCCGTGCGCCTCGATAAGCCGCGCATAATACGGCAGATGATGGCCCATCATCACCGTCGGCGCGCGGTCGAAACCGGCGACGAGCAGCCCCGGCTCATCCCAGATCGACAGACTGAACGGCCCCATCGCGCGCGTCATGCCCTCGGTGCGCAGCCAGTTTTCGGCGGTGTCGAGCAGGGCGTCGGCGACATTCTGGTCGTCGACGCACTCGAACATCCCCCAGTGGCCAATGCCCGCGCCCATGTGCTCCAAGACGAGGCGGTCGACCTGCGCGGATATACGCCCGACGATCTGACCGTCCTGCTTTGCCAGCCAATACCGGGCGCGTCCGTGCTCAAACCACGGGTTCGTCTTGATGCCTTCGATCAGCTCGCGCGCTTCGCTGCGCAGCGGCGGTACCCACGCCGGATCATTTGCGTACAAGCGGTAGACCAGCTCGATGAACGCCTTGCGGTCGGCAGCGGTCGTCGCCTCGACAATGGAGACGGCGCCCCCCGGCATCGTCACGCGGATTGGCGTTCAGGAGGCCTCGCGGCGCGGTCGCGCTGACGCGGATGGCCGCTGGCCACCCCGCCCGACAGACGGGCAACCCATGGATATTGCGCGGCGGCGTCTTCGGTATAGCCAAGGTTGAACACCGTCGCGCTGCGCTCGGGGCGTTCGATCCGCTCGTAGAAAGTGCCGAACACCCGGTCCCACGCGAAGTTGGTAATGCCGAAATTACCGCTTTCGTCGTGGAAGTGGTGCGCCATATGTCGCGCCTTCATCGCCACCAGCCACTTGTTCTTCGGCTTGTACGACAAATGCTGGATGCAGTGGCAAAACTCATAAAAGCAGGTAGTCAGGACGCCGGTCGCCAGCGCCACCGCCGCGCCGCCAACGCCACCAATGGCAAAGCCGAACGGCAGCGTCATGACGAACACTGGCGGCAATTCGCTACCGAGGCTGCCGAACAAGATTTCGAGGTGATTCGGGTCCTGATGGTGATCGTAGTGGATCCGCTTCCACGTCTTGGCGAGGAACGGCACCTTCCACATCCACTGGCTGTGGAGGACCCAGCGGTGGAGGCAGTACCAGACCAGCGGATAGACGAGCATCACAAACATGCTCGCGCATACCGCCTGCACCAGCGTCGGCGGCGACCAGAGGGCAACACCAAGGGCCAGCGCGGCGATCACGAGATAGGTGCGGATCGTATAATATTGGAAATAGGCGACGACAAGCTGACGCAGGTCCATCTTGTTCAGGTAATGTGACCGCTGCCAGATCGCGGTCGGCGCGTCGGGGACTGCCTTCACGGGTACTGCTCCATTCATTATCGTCACATAGGAACGCAATAGGGCGGTTTTAGGACGCGATGTTATTCTTCGGTTCGAAACAAAACTGTCTCGCCGATGAGGAAGAACAGCAGGAATGCCGCCCACGCCGCGAGCAGCGGGGGCACCGAGCCGAAGCCACCCATCGCAACCATGAAATTATCGGCGACAAAGAACGCGAAGCCCAGGAACATGCCCGTCACCACCCGAATAAACAGCCGTCCCGACCGTGCCAGCCCGAATGCGGCGACCGCCCCGAGCAGCGGCATGAGGATCGCCGACAGCGGCCCCGAAAATTTGTGGTTCGCCGCGGCGACGAGCGGCGTCACGCGCTTGCCCGCTGCACGCTGCTCGCGGATCAACGGGATCAAATCCCAGAAAGCGGTTTGCGCGGGAATCACCGTCTTCGTGGTGAATTGGGTCGACGTGACGGCGCTGGCGAAGTCGGTAGCCCGCAGCGTCCGCTCGACTCCCTTAGCGACGTCAAATGCACGGACGTCGGTCAACCGCCACCCGCCCGCCATCGGACGACCTTCGCGAGCGTGCACAACGGAGAATAGCCGGTCGTGGTCGCGGTCGTAGATCGTTACGTCGTGAAGGACAGTCGCTGCCCCTGCACCCGTCACGGTGGCTGCGTGGAACAGATCGTCGCCGCCGCGCACCCACGCATCGGTTACGGCCGGTGATGTTTGCGCAACGCGACCATAGCCTGCCGCCTGCCAAATGGTTAGCGCTCTGTTCGCCTTAACGACCACAGCCTCATTAAAGGCAAAATTGACCGCCGCGATCCCGAGCGCGGCGAGGATCAGCGGCGCTAAAATCTGATGCGCCGAGATACCGGCCGCCTTGAAAATGATGACCTCCGAATTTGCGTTCAGTGTCGCGAGTGACACCAGCGTCCCGAGCAGAACGGCGAACGGCAGGAACAGAGCGATCAGCTGCGGCACGCGCAGGCTGACATAATGCCACAAGTCGGCTTCGGTATTGCCGTGGACGGCGAGTATCTTACTCGATTCGCCGAGCAGGTCGAGCGTCATCAGGATGACGACCAGCCCGGCGAGAAACGCGGCGGTGCGCGTCAACAGCAGTCGTGCGGTGTAGCGCGCGATCGTCGGCGACGGGAACAGCGTCATTCGGCGGCGGCCCCGGCCGGTTCAGCCGTCGCCTCGCGCCACGGCAGCGGGCGCTGGATCAGGCCAGTGACGAAGCGCGCGACCTTGCCGAATACCCGCTCGAGCCCACCGATCGGCTGCCCGCCCGGGACGAATGCGAGGATATAAAACATATAAAAGGCGACTGCCGCAAAGGCGGTAAACGGGACAACCTGCGCCAGCACCGGATCGACCGCGCCGATCCGCCCCATCGCCTCGCCATATTGGCTCGTCTTGAAAAAGACGACGAGGAAGATGATCGACAGGAATACACCGAGCCCCGACGTCGACCGCTTCGGCGGCACCGCCAGCGCGACCGCAAGAAACGGCAGAACGAACATCACCGCGACGAGCGCGATCCGCCGCCACAGCGACGCGACATTCTGGACACGAAGCGCATGCGACGCGGAGGCATCGGCGGCGGCGGCGGCGAGTTCGGGCAGCGTCAACTCGGCGTCTTCGTCGCCACGCGCGCGGAAATTGGCGATCGCGGGCAGATTGACCGGCAGGTCCTGCTGTTTGAACGTCAGGACGCGCGGGACGACGAAGCTCGACGCGGTGTGGATCATCGTCCCGTTCGTCAGGCGGAGCAGGATGACGTCGCGGTCGTCCGTCGACAGGAATGTCCCGCGTTCGGCCGTGACCGCGACCGACTGCCCATTCTTGCCCTCGGTCCGGACGAACAGCCCGCGCAGGTCGGCGCCGTGGTTGCGGCTTTCCTCGACGCGGATCGTCGTCGTCTTGGCGAGTTTGGCGAACTCGCCGACCTTGATCGACGCCCCCAGCGCGCCCGACCGTAATTCAAACTGCAGCCCCTCATATGCGTAGCGCGAATAGGGTTCGGCGAAGCCGACGATGAGGAAGCTGACGACGGCAAAGACGATCGCAAACACCATCGGCACGCGCAGCATCCGGTTGTACGACACGCCGACCGCGCGCAAGGCGTCGAGCTCACTCGACAGCGCGAGACTGCGAAACGCGAGGAGGATGCCGAGCAGCACCCCGATCGGAATGCCAAGCGACAGATATTCGGGGATGAGGTTGCCGAGCATCCGCCACACGACCGACACCGGCCCGCCCTCGTTCATCACGAAGTCGAACAGCTTGAGCATCTTGTCGAGTAACAACAGCATCGCCGCCACCGTCAGCGTCGCGAGCAGCGGCACGAGGATCAGCCGGGCGAGGTAGCGATCGAAACGGGTGAACAGTCGCAAGCCGCAGCCTCACAAACAAGTCACACCGGGGCGGGCAACCGTCGAAGCGTGCGTATAGCTTGCTGTCCGCGTGCGGTCATCGCGAAATTTCGTCACGACCATTGCTGGCAACCTTGGCTGGGAGGCGAAGGCGGTAGGATTTGACGGTCGGTCCTGTTTGACTGGCGAACGAGCGTCGTCAGGAGAAAGTCGAGACATCGACTCCGGATGATGCCACAGTTAATTTCGTTCTCTGTAAAGATGGCGCAGCGCGATATGCCGCGCCGGAATGAAATGGGGGGTAAATATGACGGCCACTCCGTACGGTCGACTGCGTTCGCTTCAAGGTGATGAACGGTTTTTTCTGTGGACAGCGGTTGAGATGGCAGGCGTCATCGTCGCTGGCTTCTCGACACAACTGGCGATGGGCCGCTCCACCTTTGCCTCACCGCCGCTGGTTCATGCCCATGCGATCGTGTTCATGGGCTGGCTCGCCATTTATGTCTTGCAGAATGTCTTCGTCGCGACCGATCGGATGACATTTCACCGCCGTCTTGGCTGGCTTGCGTCGGGGTGGATGGTGTTGATGGTGGTTCTCGGATGCCTCGTGACCGTCGCAATGGTGCGGCGCGGGCAGGTGTCCTTCTTCTTCCGCCCGCTCCATTTTCTGCTGTTCGACCCGCTTTCGCTGGTCTGACAATCGCGGCGGTCGTGATGCGCAAGCGGACCGAATGGCACCGTCGCCTCCATTTTTGTGGCATGGCGATGCTCCTCGGCCCTGGCTTTGGGCGGCTCCTGCCGATGCCCCGTCTGACGCCCTTCGCATGGGAAGCGACTTTTGTGGCGTCGATGATCTTCCCGGCTATCGCCGTGGCGGCCGATATTAGGCGCGGCAGCCATGCCCACCCGGCGTGGGGCTGGGGTATCGGCGCGATGCTTGCAGCGTTCATCCTGATCGAAGCGGTCACATATAGTCCGCTGGGCACTGAACTGTATCGCACGGTGACGGCAGGCACGCGCGGTGCCAGCCACCCACCACTCGTATTCGGACCGGAACCGGCTGGGCCATTGATGACCGGGCGGAGCTGAAGCGAAAATGATACCGCATTAACGGCGTTCGCGCTGCTCTGCTCTCCAACGACCCCAGGCTTGGAACGCCTACGCCGCCGCCTGCAATGTCAGCCCGACCGCCACGGCCGCAGCGTCGAACGCCGCAAGGATCGTCGCGATCTCATCCGCCGTGTGGTCGGCGCACAATGAGCAGCGGAGAAGGTACGTGCCCGTCGGCGTCGCCGGGGGCCGCGCGAAATTGACGTAGACGCCGCGCTCGAGCAGCGCCTGCCACATGGCGAGCGTCGTCATCTGGTCGGGCATGATGACGGCAAGGATCGCGCTTTCGGCGGTCGCGGTGCCCAGCGTGAAGCCACGCTGTATCAGCCCCGCGTGCATGGCGCGGGTATTCACCCATAGCCGCCGCCGCTTGTCGGGGCTGTGCATCAGCTTGCGGATCGACGCGGCCGACGACGCGACGACGGCGGGGGGCAACGACGCGGTGAAGATATACGGGCGACAGACAAGCCGCAGCGCCTCGAACTTTGGATGATTCGATACGCAAAAACCGCCGACGGTGCCGACTGATTTCGAGAAAGTCCCGATGAGGAAATCGACGTCAGCCTCGACGCCCGCCGCCTCGGTCACGCCGCGCCCGTGTTCACCGAAGAACCCCATCGCATGGGCTTCATCGACGAGGATCATCGCGCCGTGGCGTTTGGCGACGGCGACCATTTCCCTGAGCGGGGCAATGTCGCCGAGCATCGAATAGACACCTTCGAGGATAACGAGCTTGCCCGCGTCCGGCGGCAGCCGCCCGAGGCGCTTATCGAGGTCCTCGACCGAATTGTGGCGGAAGCGGACGACGTCGGCATTGCCCATCGCGCAGCCGTCATAGATCGACGCATGGCTGTCGGCGTCGAGAATGACATAATCGCCGCGCCCCGCCAGCGTCGAGACGACGCCGAGGTTTGCCTGATAGCCGGTCGAAAACACCATCGCGTGTTTCGTACCGTAGAAGTCCTTGAGCGCATCCTCACACGCGCGGTGGCTGGCATAGGTGCCGTTCAATGACCGGCTACCGGTCGTGCCCGCGCCGAATTCGCGCAACGCCACTTCGCCCGCGGCGATGACATCGGGGTCGAACGTCATCCCCATGTAATTGTACGTTCCCATCGTGATCGTCTCGCGTCCGGCAATGATCGCGCGGGTCGGCGACAGGACTTGGCTCATGACGACGCCGACGGGGTCGCGCCCGCCCGCGTCGAGATACGCCTGCCGCTCACCCGCGACGGCGTCGAACTTGTCGAGGAGGTCGAGCATGGCGGCTACTTCGCGAGCTTGGCGACGGCGTCGGCAACCTGGCCGATCGTCTCGAGCTCAGGGAGCATATTGAGCGGCAGGACGATGTCCCACTCGTCCTCGATGTTGGCGACGACGTCCATCACCGTCAGGCTGTCCATTTCGAGGTCGCCGGAAAAGGTCGTCGCTTCGGTCAGGGCTGCGCCTTTCTTGTTGAACGGCGCGATCAGCGCGACGATGCGGGTAAAGATGGCGTCACGGGTCATCGACGGTTCCTAACGCAGCACGAAGCGGCGGCGGATTAACGTTTGCCAAGAAACTATGGTCAAAGTCGGGCCAAATGGGCGCCGGGCGACCGGCCGATCAGCGCAGCCAGCCGGCCCGCCGATACCATGCGACCGTCTCGCGAAGCCCGGTCGCAAGGTCTTTCGTCGTGCGCATCTGTATCCGCGGCATCGTCACGGCGGGGTCCGCGACCCAATCGGGGTGGGCGAGGTAGCGCGCGCGGTCGTGACTGAGCATCGGTGTGCCGCCGGACACTCTCGCGAGGGCGGTCGCGACCGTTGCGGCGACGCCGAGAACCCCCGTCGATAATGGGATCGACCTCGGGCGGCGACCGACCGCAACGCCGATCGCGAGCGCCAGTTCGGCATGGGAATAATCGCCATGACCATCGTCGAGTTCGACCAGGCCTCTGAAATCGCTGGCTGCTATAGCCATTAGCGCCGCCGCCAAATCGCCGACTTCAATCAACGAAAAACGTCCCGGACCCGGCAGGAAAGCAAAACCGCGCGCGACCATCTGGAAGACGGGGAGCGTCTCGCGGTCGCCGGGGCCATAGACGCCGGGCGGTCGAATGATCGCTGCATCGAGCCCCGACGCTCGGACCACCGCCTCACCCGCCGCCTTGCTCGCTCCGTAAGCCGACAGGTCAGGCTCCCGCGCGGCGAGCGACGAGACGTGGATAAAACGTCTAATTCCAGCAGCTTGCGCGGCAGCAACGATGCTTGCAGTGCCCACGACATTGCCCGCGTCGAACCCGGCGCGGTCGGGGGCGTTAATCGTTCCGGCGATGTGGATGACAGCGGCCGCCCCAACGCAAAGGTCGCCGGGGGACGCGAGATCGCCGGTAACCCATTCTATTCCCGCCATTTCGGGCTGCGGGCGGCGGGTCAGGGCACGGACATGATGCCCCTGCGCGACTGCGAGCGGCAGCAGATGGCCGCCGACAAAGCCGGTGCCGCCGGTGACGGCAAGGATCAGGCGGCGATCTCGAACGGCTGGATTTCGCCACTTAGATATTGAGAACGCGCCTTTGAACGGCTCAGCTTACCGCTCGATGTGCGCGGCAAGGTGCGGGGTGGGACCAGTTCGACGACGCAATTCATGCCGGTGATGGCGCGCACCTTGGTCCGGATTGCATCGCGCAGGTGGGTCCGCTCAGCGCAGTCAGACGTGCGACATTGAACGAGGACGGCGGGGGCCTCCTCGCCGCTCGGGGTCGTGATCGCGAAGGCGGCGATATCGCCTGCCTTGAACCCGGGCAGCTGTTCGATCGCCCATTCAATGTCTTGCGGCCAATGGTTCTTGCCGTTGATGATAATCATGTCCTTTGCCCGCCCGACGATGTAGACATAGCCGTCGGCGAGGTACCCCATGTCGCCGGTGTCGAGCCAGCCGCCCTGCAGGCATGCCGCTGTCGCCGCGTCGTCGCGGAAGTAACCGGCCATGACCCCGAGACCCGCCACGAACAGGCGCCCGATGTGGCGGTCCGCCAGTGGCGCGTCATCGTCACCACGGATCTCAACGGTCAGGCCGGGCAGCGCGCGCCCGCAGTTGACGATGGCACGGTAGCGGGTAGGGGAGGCCAAGTCGTTGTCGGTGCTCGCGGAAACTCCGGCATAGCCCTCACCCGAAAGGACGCGCTCGTCGACGAGGTCGGTGACGATGCCTTCGCCAACCGGCATCATGCTGACCGCCAGCGTCGCCTCGGCAAGGCCGTAGCTCGGCAAGAATGCGCTCGCGTCGAAGCCGGCCGCGTCAAACACATCGACGAAATGCTGCATTACTTCGGGCCGGATCATATCAGCGCCGTTGCCGGCAACCCGCCAGCGCGACAGGTCGAAACGCTCGCGGACGTCGATCGACGAGCTGATCCGGCGCGCACAAATGTCGAAGCCGAAGGTCGGCGAATACGACAGCGTCGTCCCTTCGTTGCGCCCGATCAGGGTCAGCCAAGACAAGGGCCTGCGGGCGAAGTCGTCGGTCGCGATATAGTCGGCCGACATCTGGTTGGCGAGCGGCGACAACAGGCAGCCGACAAGCCCCATATCGTGATAAAAAGGAAGCCACGACACGACGCGATCGGTCTCGCGCACCTGCGTACACGTCGCATGACCGGCAAGATTGGCGAGCAGCGCCCGGTGCGTGACGGCCACGCCGTGGGGGAAGCGAGTACTGCCGCTTGAATATTGGAGGTAGGCGATGTCGTCGGGCGCGGCCGTCGGCAGATCAACCGTGGGCGCGGCCAACGTGAGAAAAACCGACCAGTCGTGTGCGGTACAACCGTCGACCCCCGCCGCGGTCTCCGCTACGAGTGCGAACAGCCCCGGCGGCGATACGACGACGTGCGGCGCGCAGCTTAGTAACTGGGTCCGGATCTGCTCGACATAAGCGTCGCGGCCGCCGAACGAGGTGGGCAAAGGCAATGGCGTCGGCAACGCCCCGGCATAGATCGCACCGAAGAATAACCGACTGAATTCGGCGGACGTTTCGGCGATCAGCGCAACCCGGTCGCCCTGCATGACCCCCGCAGAGATAAGTCGCGCCGCGTCCCCACGTGCATCGTCGCGTAGTTCAGCGAACCGATAGGCACGGACCAAAGCGCCGCGCGCGTCGAAGAAGTTGAGCCCGCGCTGCCCGCGCGCGGCGTAATCCAACGCTTCACCAAGCGTCGCAAAATCGGCGATGCGACGCGGCAACTGGTCACGCGTCGGCGTGGGCTCACGTCCCGTATCCAGCGTGATCGTCGCGTTTGGCAACTCGACATCCTCTCCGCGGGCTTCAAATCCGTATCGTGCAACGACCCGACTGGTCGTGGACCGCGATTGTGGCTACGCTTACCAGGCGTTCAAATTCCGACGCGAGTGTGGCAGGAACGTGGCGTTCAAAAATGCCGGCCGATCGTCCTCCTCTTACCGCGACTGCTTTGCGCGACCTCGCGCTGCGTTACGTCGGGAAATATGCGACGAGCGAGGCAAAGCTGCGCCGCTATCTTGGTCGCAAATTGTTTGAGCGCGGTTGGAGGGAGGAAACGCCGCCACAAATCGATGCCGTGGTCGCGCACCTCGCCGATCTTGGCTACGTCGATGATCGTGTGTTCGCCGAAGGCCGAGCGCGCAATCTGGGCGGACGTGGTTTCGGCGCGCGGCGCGTCGCCGCCGATTTGGGGGTTGCAGGCGTTGCGCGCGACCTCGCGGCGGAGGTCGCGGCGACGGGCGACGCCTTCGCGGTCGCCCTCGCCTTCGCACGCCGCCGCCGCCTTGGTCCGTTCGACCCCAACCCGCCGGATGCCGACCGGCGACGCAAGGCGTTCGCCACGATGATGCGGGCCGGTCATTCAGTCGCCGAAACTCGAAAAATACTTGCCGGTCAGCTCGACGAATAAGTGCGGCGAAGCGCGGCAAGCGCGGAAAGCGCGTCGGGCGTGTCGACATCGACGTGGATGCCGCCATCGTCGGTTGCTACTTCCATGACGTCGATATCGTCGAGCAGGGCCCGCGCACCACGATCCCCGGTCAGCGCGGCGAGGCGAAGCCAATGCGTCCGGCCCCAAGCCACCGGGTTCCCCCGCCGCCCATCTTGCGTCGGCACGACGACACTATCCTCAGCGTCTGCGGCGTGCGCGATTGTGGCCAACGTAGCGACGGCCACTGTCGGCATATCACCGAGAACGATCAGCGCCGCTCGCCAATGACCAGGGGCAGCGCCTAGTCCAGCGGCTAGCGTCCGGCTCAGACCGCCGGCGTAGTCGGGCGCATCGGCAAACTGGGCCGGCCGGCCAGCGAGCGCGGCGCGAACAGATCCTGCCATGTGCCCTACAACGACGAGGGGCGGCAGTCCGGCGGCAACCAGCGCATCGACGGTGCGCGCGATCACCGGCGTGCCGCATAAGTCGGCGAGGAGCTTGTTCGTGTGGCCCATCCGAGTCGAGCGTCCGGCGGCGAGCACGATCGCACCTACGATAGGGGCAGAGGTCACAGCCGTCCGCGCCATGCCGCTGTCATCTGTGCAGCGATGGACAGGGCAATCTCTGCGGGGCTTGCGGCACCGATCGCGAGCCCGGCTGGACCATGAATTCTCGCAAGCGTCTCCTCGTCAAATCCATGCATCCGGAGGCGATCAATCCGAGCGGCATGGCTTTTCCGCGATCCGAGTGCTGCGATATAAAATGCGGGCGATTGAAGTCCGGCGACAATTCCAACGTCGTCGAGCTTGGGGTCGTGCGTCAGCGCTACGACGGCGCTGGCCGCGTTGGGCTGCCACCGCGTCAGAGCTTCGTCCGGCCAGCCGTCGTCGAGCGGAACATCGTCAAAACGCGCTGACGTGGCAAACAACCCGCGTGGGTCGATCACCAGCGGCGCGTAACCGAGCAGCCGTACCATCGGCACCAATGCCTGGGCGATATGGACGGCACCGATAATCGCCAGACGCAGCGGGGGCGCATAGACCCGGATAAATTCACCCGTCTCAGCCTCGCATGTCGTGCCGACGCGAATGTCGGTGACAAGCTTTACACTCTCACCTGTTGAGCATCCAGCAGCGAGCCGGTCGAGCAGCGCGGGGGCGAACTGGCCATCAATAACCGGCTGGACCAGAACAGCAATCTGTCCGCCGCAGGCCAGCCCGACCTCCCACGCTCGCGCATCGGCAACGCCGTAATCGAGCCGCTTGCTGCTGCCGTGCCGAATTACCCCAAGGGCTTCAGAAATTACGTCTCCTTCGACGCAACCCCCACTGACCGACCCTGCGAAAATGCCGTCGTCGCGTACGACGAGATGGCTGCCGACGCGGCGCGGAGCCGATCCCCACGTCGCGATAACTGTTGCGATCGCAATCTGATGGCCGCTTTCGTGCCACGCGCGGGCCGTGTCAATTATCGCGCTGTCGTCATTCATATGAGCTGCCACGTCAGCACGGCCATCGAGGCGAACACGATGACGCCACCCCAAATGGGCGGAGCCAAGCCGCTCGCGATCAATGTACCGTCGTGCATCGTAATGCGGCTGTCAGAACGTGGAAAAATCACTTGGGTCGGCGACGATGGGTCGCTCTCAGCGGGCGAATCCGCAATCGGAACGGCGGCGGCGTTTGCGCTAAGTGGCACTTTGCTAGGATTCACAGTTACTTACCTTTGTCTCGCCGCTCAATGATGTCTAGTAAGGACAACGGGCTCCAAATGTAAAAATCGCGGATTAACTTGCGTCAACCATCTTTCCCTCAGTCGTGCGGACGTGTAACGACCTACCTGTTGATGCTTGCGTTGGGGGTGCCGCATGCTTGGAGCTGCGGACGCAGAGGATATACAAGGCGGAGAGAACACGGACGTCGCGGGCGATCTGATCGTTCGCGTGGCTGGCGCGGTCAAGTGGTTCGATGCCGTCCGGGGCTATGGCTTTCTGGTGCCTGACGACGGCAGCGGAGATGTTCTGATCCACTTCTCGGCCTTGCGCGACATCGCGCGACGGAC
>JAYTXW010000126.1:0-7333 GCA_043742745.1 Sphingomonadaceae bacterium | reverse complement strand
CCCAGCGGACCGTCCTCAAGGACAATCCCCTGCGCGGCGAGGTCGTTGCGGATGCGGTCGGACTCGGCGAAGTCCTTGCGGGCGCGCGCGGCGATTCGGGCGGCGATGAGCGCGTCAACGTGCAATTGCTCGAGCCCCGACAGGATTTTCTGGACCGGTTGCGTTTTCATTGGGTCAAATTCCAGACCCAAAATAAGGCCTGAGGCGCGCAATTTCAGGGATAAAAAGCATGCCAATTTATTAGATGTTTTCTCTGAGGTAAAGTCACCGGCCGCGCGAGCCGAAGTCGCGACTGCTAGTGCTTCGTCGATTTCATCGACTATCTCATGGAGCCTAGAAATGGCTAAGTGAGTATTCAAATCGTCCGATAGCCTAGCGATAAATTCAATATCCGCATCGGAGCTATCGCCCTCCAACAAGTCAGATAGGCTTTCAATGAATAGCCCGCTGCAGAATTTCTCGAAGATAATCCTCGACTGATCGAGGAGGCTCTCGCTCCAAAGCAAGGGCTGCCGGTAGTGCGCGCTGAGCAACGCCAGCCGCAGCACCTCGCCGCTCCACCCCGCCGCCAGCAACGCATCGACCCCAACGACATTCCCCAGCGACTTCGACATCTTGTCGCCGCCGCCCATGCTGAGGAAGCCGTTGTGGAGCCACACCCGCGCCAGCGGCTTCCCATGGGCGCACGCCGACTGGGCGAGTTCGTTCTCGTGGTGGGGGAAGATCAGGTCGAGGCCGCCGCCGTGGATGTCGATCGTCTCGCCCAATTCGGCGGCGATCATCGCCGAGCATTCGATGTGCCATCCCGGACGCCCGCGACCCCATGGGCTGTCCCATCCCGGCTGGTCGGGGGTGCTCGGCTTCCACAGGACGAAGTCGGCGGGGTTGCGCTTGTACGGGGCGACCTCGACCCGCGCGCCGGCAATCATCTCGTCGAGCGGGCGGCGCGAGAGACGACCGTAATCGCCCGGCGCGGCGACGTCGAACAGGACATGGCCCTGCGCCACATAGGCCGCACCCTTGGCGATCAGGTCGGCGATCATCGGGATCATGCCGACGACGCGCCCGGCCGCATCGGTCCGCTCGGCGACGTAGTCAGTGGCATGCGGGGCGAGCGTCGGCGGCGCGACCCCGAGCGCCCCCATGTCGGCGAGGTAGTGCGCCTCGTACCGGTCTGTGATGACCTTGGGATCGACCCCCTCGGCGGCGGCGGCGGCGATGATCTTGTCGTCGATATCGGTGATGTTCCGGGCGTAAACAAGGGCGTCGGCGCCGTAGGTATGACGGAGCAGGCGGGCGAGCACGTCGAACACCACGGCGGGCCGCGCGTTACCGATGTGCGCCCGCCCGTAAACCGTCGGGCCACAGACATACATCGTCACGCGATCCCGGTCGGCGGGTTCGAAAGCGACCTTCGCCCGGCGCATCGTATCGTAGAGGCGAATAGTCATGCGCGAAGCCTTGCCGACAGGGCGGCAGATATTCCGACGGTCACAGCGGGGTCTTGCTCCCCGAATCGAGCAGCTTGTCGAGCGCACTACGGTCGCCGTCCGAGTAACCGGGATGGCGCGGATCGAGCTGGCCTCCGTCGCGCGGAATCGCCGGGTGGCCGGGGGGCAGGACGGGATCGGCAGCGGCGTGCGGGTCGACGTCCGGATCGGTCGGGGGGTGGCGGCGCTTCTCGACGAAATCGACCATCGCCTTCGACGTGACTTCGAGCAGCGGGGCGGTGCGCGACGCGGTTAGCCACAGGGGGCGCGGCGTCCCGCTCGCCATCGTCTCGAAGCCGAGCCCGAGGACGAGCCAGATGACCGCGCCGAACAACAGCCCCTTGAACGCGCCAAAGCCGAGGCCAAGCACACGGTCAACCGGGCCAACAACCGACGACCGCGTCCGGTCACCCAGCTCGGCGGCAATAATGCGGAACGCGATGAAGGTCGTCAGGAAGATTACGGCAAACGCGAGGATCGCCGCCCCCGATTCGGTATGCAGGACGCGCATCGCGATCCTGACCCCGGCGGGATAAAGCAGCCGCACGGCAAAGAACGCCGCGACCCACGCCAGCAGCGACAACACTTCGGTCACAAACCCGCGCGCCAAACCCGCCAGCCCGCCGACGACGATCAGGATGAGGACGACGACATCGAGCGCGGTCAGGGCGTTGAAAGCGGACATTACATGGGTGTTAGCGGGTTTGCTGGTGGGGGGGAATGGCGGGAGGTGAGGCGGCGTTAGCGTCGCAACCGATTAACCAAAGCTCCCACCGTCTTGACCCTCGCCGTCCGCAGGCCGCCACTTGCTTCAGTCACCCCCGGCACCAGCGCGGCGGCGAACCCCAGCTTGGCGGCCTCCTTCAACCGCAGTCCGGCGTGGCCGACACCGCGGACCTCGCCCGACAGTGCGATCTCGCCGAAGACGACGGTGTCGGCCCCGACGGGAGCTTCGGTGAGAGCGGACACCAGCGCGGCAGCGACGGCAAGGTCGGCGGCGGGGTCGTTGATCCGCAGACCGCCGGCGACGTTGAGATAAACCTCGCAGTTCGAAAAGCTGAGGCCGCAGCGCGATTCGAGGACGGCGAGGATCATCGCCAGCCGCGCACTGTCCCACCCGACGACGGCGCGGCGCGGGGTCGCTCCCGAAGACAGGCGAACGACGAGCGCCTGGATCTCGACGAGGACGGGACGGGTGCCTTCGAGCGCGGGAAAGACAACCGCGCCCGACACCGCGTGATCGCGGTCGGTGAGGAACAGGCTCGACGGATTGGCGACCTCCTCCAGCCCGTCCGCCCCCATCGCGAACACGCCGATCTCGTCGGTCCCGCCGAAGCGGTTTTTGACCGCCCGGAGGATGCGATACTGATGGCTGCGCTCGCCTTCGAAATAGAGCACCGTGTCGACCATGTGTTCGAGGACGCGCGGCCCGGCAATCTGGCCGTCCTTCGTGACGTGGCCGACCAGAACAAGCGCCGCGCCACTGCTCTTGGCATAGCGGATCAGCTCGTGGGCGGCGGCGCGGACTTGGCTGACGGTTCCCGGCGCGCCTTCGAGCGTGTCGCTGTGCATCGTCTGGATCGAATCGATGACGACCAGCCCCGGCGGTGGTCCGGCATTGAGGGTGGTGAGAATATCGCGGACCGAGGTGGCGGCGGCGAGGGCGACGGGGGCTTTCGCCATGCCAAGCCGCCGCGCGCGGAGACGAACCTGATCGGCGGCTTCCTCCCCCGAGATATACGCGACGCGGACCCCGCTCAGCGCCATCCTCCCGGCGGCTTGGAGGAGCAGTGTTGACTTGCCGATGCCAGGGTCGCCACCGATCAGGACGGCGCTCCCCGCCACCAGCCCGCCACCCAAGGCCCGGTCGAGTTCAGCGATGCCGGTCGTCGCCCGCGCGGGGATTGTGACGTCATCGTCGAGCCCGGTCAGGCCGATGCCGCGTCCGCCGCTGCTCAAGCTGTGCTTGGCGCTGAAAGCGGTAACGACCGCAGCGGCCTCCTGCTGGATCGTGTTCCATGCGCTGCAATCGCTACATTGCCCCGCCCAGCGCGGCGACACCGCGCCGCACGACTGACAGACATAGCGAGCAGCGGCGCGGGCCATGGGCACTCCGAGTACGAAGCAGGAACGTAGCGAGCAGTCAGGCCTTCGGCAAGGTGCGCGGTTGGCGGTCGAACACCCGGACAATAATTGGCCTGAGACACAATGGCACCAGCGCGAGCAGCGGCGTCACCATCGCTGCCGCAAAGGCAAGGACCCCGATAACGACCGGCGATCACGCGGAGCGGCTCCAGCGACGCAGATCGGCGTCACCTCCAGCCGCGGCGAGCCCGCTCCGTACACTGTACCGTTCAAGGGCAATGTGCAGAATGCCAGCGACGGTCGGCCGCGCCGCATAAAAGCCGACGCCGACAAAAGCGATCGTTAGCAGAAACCACGGGTTGAGCGATACCAGCCGGTCATCGCTCCGCTTCAACCGCCCGAAAACGCGGTGGTGGTTGATCCAGAAACACCCGACGTCGAGGAAGCTGACGAGAAAGCCGATCTACGGCGGGATTAGACCGATCAGCGCCTGCGCCAACGACGCCTCCGTGGCGACGCCGATCGGCGGCAGTTTCACCGCGATGCCAAACAACATCATCGCGATGGCGAAGACCGCGTCGCTGAAGAAGGTCAACCGTTCAATCTGGGGCTGGTCGTGAGTCTTCTCGGCCATGGGCACCCCCATGCCCAACCTAGCGGCGCACGCGAACGAATGGTAGCACACGTCAACGGGAGTGACACGATGCGCGAGAAGGAATTGCGGCTCGCGCTCGTCTGTTACGGCGGCATCAGCCTCGCAGTCTATATGCACGGGATAACCAAGGAGGTGTGGAAGCTGGTCCGCGCGTCGGCAGCGCGGCGGCGCGGCGACACGGCGGGGGCGGACACCGAGGCGGTGTACGCCGACCTGCTCGACATCATCGGCGAGCGCATCGATCTGCGGGTGATCGTCGACATCATCGCGGGGGCATCGGCGGGGGGCATCAACGGCATCCTGCTCGCGGACGCGATCGCGGGTGGGCACGACATGGAGCCACTGCGGGCGTTGTGGCTCGACGGGGCCGATGTCGACAAATTGCTCGACGCAGGCGGCGCGGCGGGCCGGTGGACGAAATGGTGGGCAACGCCGCTCGTGTGGTACGCGCGGCGGCACGGCTATGGCATGGCCGACGAGGTTGTCGACCCGACCGCGCGGGCCGAGGTACGCGCCAAGCTATCGCAATTTATGCGTTCGCGCTGGTTTCGCCCGCCGTTCTCAGGCGTCGGCTTCACTGCCTTGCTGTACGATGCGCTCGCGAGCATGGCCGCGATGCCAGCAGGTGCGCCGCTAATCCCGCCGGGCTTGCCGCTCGACTTGTTCGTCACAGTTACCGATTTCAACGGACGCCCCGAGACGCTGAAGCTCCACTCGCCGCCGACGATCGTCGAGACCGAACACCGACTGGTCATCGGCTTCCGCTCGACCGCCAGCGTGGGTGAACGGACGATCGGTGACCGCGCCGAACTCGCCTTCGCAGCGCGGGCGACGGCGTCGTTTCCGGGCGCGTTCCCGCCCGCACACGTTGGCGAGATCGATGCTGTCATCGCTGCACGCGGGCAGGCGTGGCCGGGGCGCGAGGCTTTCCTCCACCGTGTCTTTCCCAGCCGTGCGGCGGCGGGGCGCCCATTCGAAGACGCCGCGCTGATCGACGGCAGCGTCCTCAACAATCGCCCGTTCGGCCCGGCAATCGCGGCGTTGCGTGACCGGCCGTCTCATCGCGAGGTCGACCGCCGCTTCGTTTATATCGACCCCAAACCAGGGATGGCGGGGCCGATGTTGGATGTCATGGCTCCAGGTTTCTTCACCACTGTCCTGCGCGCGCTCGCCGACATCCCACGCGAGCAGCCGATCCGCGACAATCTCGAAGCGATCGCTGCGCTGTCAGCGCGCGTCCGACAGTTGCGGAACGTCGTCGAGGGGATGGCGCCGCAAGTCGACGCGGCAGTCGAGAGCGCGATCGGCTTGCGTTTCTTCATGCTGCCGCTGACGGCGACCCGGCTGAGCGCGTGGCGGTCGCGGGCGCAGACGGCGGCAGCGCGTGGCGCGGGGTTCGCCTATGCCGCCTATGGCGCGCTGAAACTGGCGCAAGTTACAGATACCGTCGCCGCACGGATCGCTGTGGCGGCGCGCGACCCGGACGCCGCCGCTGCCGTCACTGACTTCGTCGAGAACCAGCGGCTGGCCGTCGCTGCCGCGACGGCGCGCGGCGGGGCGTATTCGGCGTTTGTCGATTTCCTCCGCCGTTTCGATCTCGACTTCCGCGTGCGCCGCCTGCGCTTCCTTTTACGGCGGCTCAACCGCCTCGCCGCCGCGCTCGACGATAGCGATCGAGCGGTGATCGATCGCCTCAAAGCCGAGCTCTACGTGCTGATCGCACCGTATCTCGCTCGGCGCGACGACAAGGTGCTCGACCGAACGGTCTTCGCCAGCGCAAGAGCCGACCCGCGTGCAGCGCTGGCGGCATTCGAGACCGCACTCGACCTCAAGGCGCTCGACGCGGCGACCGACGCACGGCTGGTCGCGCTTTTAGCCGACGACGTCGCCTCCCCGGTCCGCCGAGCGCTCCTCCGCGCGTGGCTCGGATTCCCATTCTACGACATCGCGCTATTGCCGTTGTTTTATGGCGACGGGCACGACGACCTCGACGAGATCAAGGTCGATCGCATTGCCCCCGACGACGCCCAGTCGATCCGTCAGGGCGGCCATGCGGCGACGTTGAAGGGCACCCAGTTCAATTCGTTCGGGGCGTTCTTCAGCCGCGCCTACCGCGAGAATGATTATCTCTGGGGCCGCCTACATGGGGCCGAACGGCTGATCGACATCGTCGTCTCGGCGGCAGGCGACGCCGCGCCCGCCGCCGATGCCGTTGCCGCCCTCAAGCAGCGCGCATTCCGCGCTATCCTCGCCGCTGAGCGACCGTATTTGACGGCGATCGCCGACTTGTTTGCAACGCTGGATGAGACACTGCGCGATGCAGCCGCCACACCGCCGCCGTCAGCCTGACACGACTAGCTGCAGCGGTCGCCGCGTAGCCCTGACGCTCCTAAGAAAATAGATAATGAGCGCCATCCCACCGACGGTCGGCAGCCCCCAAAAAACCGGGTTGAAGGCATGGGCCGGCAGCATCTTGACCAGCCCGACCGACAGAAAGGCCGTGTAAGCAGCGATGCCGGTCGCGACCATCGCCTTCAAATGTTCGGGGATATAATCGGTCCGCGCAGGGTTGGCCCGAAACATATACATCAGATAGGTGGTCGTCGTACCGCAACCGATCACCGAGACGCCGATCATCAGCGGTTGCCGCAGCAATGCTCCGTGAACCGCGCAATTCACGGCGGCGATCAGCACCGCAACTTGCAATCCGACCATCGTCGGTTCGCGGTTGGCCGCGTGGTTGCGCTTGTTGGCGATCATCGCGAGGCCATAGCGTGTCATGGTCAGCGTTAGCAGGCCAAGGTACAGCATCATCCAGCCGAACAGGCCGCGATAAAGCGCGACGTCGGTCAGCCCCGGATGCATCGCCAGCGGCCAGAACAGGCTGAGCGTCCCCATGCCGAGCGCCATCAGGCTGGCGACATAGATACTCATGGTGAACACGAACCCCCAGCGGCGGTGCGTTGGCCCGCCCTTGCGGGTTACGATCGCGCCCCAAAAGCTGGTCAACGCGACGGCCCCGGCACCGACATGGAACGCGAGAATGAGGGTGAATAATTCGGGCATTGCGACAGCGTGTTCTTGAGGATGAAGGAATAGCAAT
>JAYTXW010000125.1:0-11557 GCA_043742745.1 Sphingomonadaceae bacterium | reverse complement strand
TACCTCGGGACCGTTATCAGGCTCGTTCCAGAGGTCCCACGCCAACACGCGCGTATCCTGCGCAAAGCGTCCGATGACGCCACGGACATAGGCCTCAAGCCGCGCCTCATGGCCGCTGGTTTCGAGCACCTTCATCCCCGGCGACTGAACCCATCCGGAATTATGAACACCCGCTGCCGGGCCGCGCTGCACGCCCACCTGCGGGTAGGGGTCCCAGCACGAATCGAATAGCACGAACATGGTGCGGATACCGAGACTGTCGGCAACGTGGAGATAGGCATCGATGCGTGCGGCAAACCCGACCGCATCCTGCGACCAGAGCAGGTCGTGCAAATACACCCGCGCCGCGTTCATGCCGAGCCCGGCCGCCAACGTTAGCTCGGCGCGGATCGCGTCGAGATCGAATGTTGCCGCCTGCCACATCTCAAGCTGGTTGATCGCGTAGGCGGGGGTGAAATTACAGCCAACCTGCCAAGGCAGCGCATCGTACCAAGCATGCGCCCGCGCCGGCGTCCATTTGGCGTCGGACAGAGCCGCGGCGTCAGTGACCAGCGATAAGTACGTCAAGATACCCCCCCCCAAGGGCCGCTTCATGCCAGCATGTCTAGTATCGGCTCGGTGAGCAAGAGCTTAACGGTGTCGCGGCGTAAGGGGATGGCCGTCGCAAGCTTGGTGCGAGCGCAGGCTATGGTGATACTGCGCGATCTCGCCATCGGACGCCACGATCCAATGGCCGGCGGCCATGCGCGGTTGACCTCGCGCACGAACCCGCGCGAAAGGCTTGTCTGCCCATACCGCATCCGGGAGATTTAAATGCGCGCCATCGACCACCTGATTGGTGGAGCCATCACCGCTGGCACCTCGGGCCGAACGTCCGACGTGTTCGATCCGAACACCGGACTGGTGCAGGCGCGGGTCGCGCTGGCGAGCGCCGCCGATCTCGACGCGGCGGTGGCGAACGCGGTCGCGGCGCAGCCTGCGTGGGGGGCGACCAATCCGCAGCGGCGGGCGCGGGTGATGTTCGCGTTCAAGGCGCTCGTTGAGGCCGAGATCGATGCGCTCGCCCACATGCTATCGGCCGAACACGGCAAGGTCATCGCCGACAGCAAGGGCGACATCCAGCGCGGGCTCGAGGTGATCGAGTTCGCCTGCGGCATCCCGCATTTGCTCAAGGGCGAGTACACGCAGGGGGCGGGCCCCGGCATCGACGTCTATTCGATGCGTCAGCCCTTGGGGGTCGTTGCGGGCATCACGCCGTTCAACTTCCCGGCGATGATCCCGATGTGGATGTTCGGCGTCGCGATCGCGTGTGGTAACGCCTTTATCCTGAAGCCGTCCGAGCGCGACCCGTCGCTACCACTGCGGCTGGGCGAGTTGATGCTCGAGGCGGGGTTGCCGCCGGGCATCCTGAACGTCGTCCACGGCGACAAGGAAGCGGTCGATGCGATCCTCGACCATGCCGACATCAAGGCGGTCAGCTTCGTCGGGTCGTCGGACATCGCGCATTACGTCTATCGGCGCGGTGTCGCGGCGGGGAAGCGCGTTCAGGCGATGGGTGGAGCCAAGAACCACGGCATCGTCCTGCCCGATGCCGACATGGACCAGACGGTCGCCGATCTCGTCGGCGCGGCATTCGGCAGCGCGGGCGAACGATGCATGGCACTGCCGGTCGTCGTGCCCGTCGGCAAAGCGACGGCGGACGAGCTTCGCGAGCGCCTGCTCCCCGAAATCGCCAAGCTGCGGCTCGGCGTGTCGACCGATAACGACGCACATTATGGCCCGGTCGTCAGCGCAGCGCACCGCGAGCGGATCGAAACCTATATCGGCATGGGCGTGACCGACGGGGCTGAACTCGTCGTCGACGGGCGCGGTTTCAGTCTGCAGGGACATGAGGGCGGCTTCTTCGTCGGGCCGACACTGTTCGATCACGTCAAGCCGCATATGCAGTCGTATCAGGACGAGATCTTCGGCCCCGTCCTCCAGATGGTCCGCGCCGACACGCTCGCCGAGGCCATTAAACTGCCGTCGCGGCACCAATACGGCAACGGGGTCGCGATCTTCACACGAAACGGACCCGCCGCGCGCGAATTCGCCGCCAGCGTCGACGTCGGCATGGTCGGGATCAACGTGCCGATCCCGGTCCCGGTCGCGTACCACAGCTTCGGCGGGTGGAAGCGTTCGGCGTTCGGCGACACCGGCATCCACGGCGTCGAGGGCGTGCGCTTTTATACCAAGATCAAGACCGTCACCCAGCGCTGGCCGAGCCTCGACGCCGGGGCAGCCGTGACCGACAGCAGCTTCGTCATCCCGACGATGAAGTAACTGGATCGATGACGAGTTGAGGCACAATCATTCATGGCGCATTTACGTGACATGGCATTGAACCTAATCGCCGACACGTTAGTTACGGTTCGCGACGGGCCGACGCTGCCTTTGGTGGCTTACCGATTGCAGTGTGGTCGAACGCATAAGAAGGACGATTGATGCCATGGATGGTGTTGGCCTGCACCTGTCGCGCCGTGGGGTTCTTGCCACAGGGGTCGCAACGGTGGCGATAACCGGGACGGGCGAGGCCCGGACTGTTGCGCCGACGCCGCCGGTGGCGACGATGCCGGTATCGATCGAGATCAACGGACGACGGCACGACCTTCGGCTCGATCCACGAACGACGCTGCTCGATACGTTGCGCGATCACCTCCAGCTGACGGGCACGAAGAAGGGGTGCGACCACGGTCAGTGCGGCGCGTGCACCGTCATCGTCAACGGACAACGAATTAATTCGTGCCTCAGTCTGGCACTCCAGCATGACGGCGACAAGGTCACGACGATTGAGGGCTTGGAGCGGCCGGGTCACCTTCATCCGATGCAAGCCGCATTCGTCAAACACGACGGCTTTCAGTGTGGGTACTGTACGCCGGGGCAGATCTGTTCGGCGATCGCGGTGCTCGCGGAGATCAAGGCCGGCATTCCCAGCCACGTCAGCCACGATCTTGATGCGCCGATGCACCCAACCGGCACCGAAGTCCGCGAACGAATGAGCGGCAATATCTGCCGTTGCGGGGCGTATTCGAACATCGCCGAAGCCATCGCCGAAGTTGCCGGAGCCGCGGCATGAGAGCCTTCACCTACGAACGCGCAACGTCGCCTGCGGGGGCAGCCGCGGCGGTCGCGCACAACGCGGGAGCCAAGTTCCTTGGGGGCGGGACGAACCTCCTCGACCTGATGAAGCTCGAGGTCGAAAAACCGACCCACCTCGTCGACATTCAGGGCCTCAAGCTCGACCGGATCGACGCTACGCCCGATGGCGGCCTGCGCATCGGCGCGTTCGTCAGCAATACCGCGCTATCGGCCGACTCTCGTGTCCGCCGCGATTATGCCGTTCTCACCCGCGCGATTCAGGCGGGGGCGAGCGGTCAGCTCCGCAACAAGGCGACGACGGCGGGGAACCTGCTGCAGCGGACCCGCTGCCCCTATTTTTACGACACCAACCAGCCATGCAACAAGCGAACGCCGGGGTCGGGGTGCGCCGCCATCGGGGGGTATAGCCGCCAGCTGGCGGTGATCGGCACGAGCGATGCGTGCATCGCCACCTATCCCGGCGACATGGCGGTGGCTTTGCGCGTCCTCGATGCCACCGTTGAGACGGTCGACGCCAAGGGTGCGACGCGGGCCATTCCCATCGCCGACTTTCACCGCCTGCCCGGGGAGACGCCCGACGCCGACACCGTCCTTGGCCACGGCGAACTCATCACGTCCGTGACGTTGCCAAGGCCGGTCGGCGGCACCCAAATGTATTGCAAGGTCCGCGACCGCGCGTCGTACGCCTTCGCCCTCGTCTCGGTCGCTGCCGTTATCGCGCCTGATGGTAGCGGGCGCGTTGCCTTCGGCGGCGTTGCACCCAAACCGTGGCGGAACGTCGATGCCGACGCGGCAATGCCACATGGAGCAGCGGCGGTGGTCGGGGCGGCGTTCGCCGGGGCGCGTCCAACACACGACAATGCATTCAAGCTAACGCTGGCGAAGCGAACACTCGCCGCAGCGATGGCGCAAGCGAGGACGGCATGAAGTTCGACACTCCCGCCGGGATCAACCCGATCGACCGGATGGCCGTCGTCGGCAAACCGCACGACCGGATCGACGGCGCGCGCAAGGTCACCGGCACCGCGCCTTATGCCTATGAACGCCATGACGTTGCGCCGGATGCGCTCTACGGCTTCATCCTTGGTGCGGCGATCGCCAAGGGACGGATCACCAGGATCGATTCGGCACACGCGCTGGCGATGCCGGGGGTTCACGCGGTCGTAACTCACCAGAATGCCGGCCCGCTCGGCAAGGGCAACTTCAACACCGCGCGACTGCTCGCCGGTCCCGACGTCGAGCATTACCATCAAGCGGTCGCACTCGTCGTCGCCGATACGTTCGAACAGTCGCGCGCGGCGGCGGCGGCAGTTCATGTCGATTATATTCGCGCGGCCGGGCATTTCGATCTCGCCGCAGCGGCACGGACGGCGAACCCCGACGGTGGTCAGGATGACGACGGCAACAAGCCCCTGCCGGTCGACCGCGTCGGCGATTTCGAAAGTGCCTTCGCCGCTTCGCCGGTGAAGCTCGACGCGCTCTACACGACGCCCGACGAGGCACACGCGATGATGGAGCCGTTCGCGACGACTGCGGCGTGGCACGGTGATGCGCTGACGGTGTGGACGGCGAACCAGATGATCGCCTGGGGTCGCGACGATCTTGCCAAGACGTTGGGGATATCCAAGGACAAGATACGGCTCGACGCACCCTTCATCGGCGGCGGCTTCGGCGGCAAGCTATTCGTCCGCGCCGACGCGGTGCTGGCCGCGTTGGGGGCAAAGGCGACGGGACGCGCTGTCAAGGTCGCGATGCAACGCCCGCTGATGTTCAACAATTCGACCCACCGTCCAGCGACGATCCAGCGTATCCGCCTTGGGGCCGAACGCTCGGGCAAGCTGACGGCCATCGCGCACGAATGCACGTCGGGTAATCTGCCCGGTGGCGATCCCGAGACCGCGATCGACCAGACGAAATTGCTCTACGCCGCGCCGAACCGTCTGACCGCCCAACGTCTCGCCGTCCTCGACCTCCCCGAAGGTAATGCGATGCGCGCGCCGGGCGAAGCGTCGGGGCTGATGGCGCTCGAAATCGCGATGGACGAGATGGCGGAGAAGCTGGGCATGGACCCGGTCGAGTTCCGCGTCATCAACGACACCCAGGTCGATCCCGGCAAGCCCGAGCGACCGTTCTCGCAACGCCAGTTGATCAAGTGCCTGCGCGATGGGGCGACGGCATTTGGCTGGAGCGCGCGCGACGCCCGGCCCGGCACGCGGCGCGACGGCAATCAGCTGATCGGCATGGGCGTGGCCAGCGCGTTCCGCAACAACATCAACATGAAATCGGCGGCGCGCGTCCGGTTGGGGCGCGACGGCATCATCACGGTTGAGACCGACATGACCGACATCGGCACCGGCAGCTATACCGTCCTCGCCCAGACCGCCGCCGAGATGATGGGCGTGGGCATCGACCGGGTCGTGGTGCGGCTCGGCGACTCAGACTTTCCCGCGTCCTCCGGATCGGGCGGGCAGTGGGGAGCGAATAGCGCAACGTCGGGCGTCTATGCCGCGTGCGTCAAGCTGCGCGAGGCAGTTGCCGCGCGGCTCGGGTTCGACGCGCCCGACCCCGACTTCATCGACGGCCACGTTCGCAGCGGTAACCGCAGCGTCGCTTTGGCCGATGCCGCGAGGGACGGTGAGCTCGTCGCCGAAGACACGATGTCGTGGAGCGGCCTGTCGCGGAAGTATCAGCAATCGACCTTTGGCGCGCACTTCGTCGAGGTCGCGGTCGATGCCTATACCGGCGAAATCCGCGTCCGCCGGATGCTCGCCGTTTGCGCGGCCGGACGCATCCTCAACCCCAAGACGGCGCGCAGCCAGGTGATCGGCGCGATGACGATGGGGGTCGGTGGCGCGCTGATGGAGGAACTTGTCGTCGACAAGCGCTTCGGTTTCTTCGTCAACCACGATCTCGCGGGCTACGAAGTCCCCGTCCACGCCGACATCCCGCATCAGGAAGTCATCTTCCTCGACGAAGCCGACGACAAGGTGTCGCCGATGAAGGCCAAGGGCGTCGGCGAACTCGGCCTGTGCGGGGTCGGCGCGGCGATCGCCAACGCGATGTACAATGCGACCGGAGTTCGTCTGCGCGACTATCCCCTGACGCTCGACAAGCACCTCGACCGCCTGCCGACGGTTTAGCGCACCATTAGCTGAACACCGCGCGGCGGACGGCGCGCGCGACAGCGTCGGCGGCGAGGGTACCGAGGAGCGCCAGCGCAACCGGATCGACGCCGCTCGCGTCGCCGGTCGACATCACGAACAGCGTATCGCCGTCGAACGGTGTGTGGATGGGGCGGATGGCGCGGGCGAGGCCGTCGTGCGCCATCATCGCGACGCGCTGTGCCTGTGCCCGGGTCAGCGGGGCTGCGGTGGCGATCGCGCCGATGCACGTCGACTGGGCGGCAAGTCTCTCGGCGCGCGCGAGTTTAGGCAAGGGCACGTCGCCTTCGGGCGGGGCACCGGGATAGACTTCGCCGAAGCTGTTGACCGCGATCAGCGCCCCAACGGTAAACCCATGAGCGGTGACGCTCGCCGAGCCGATGCCGCCGGGGCGGCTGCCGGCGAGCGCGCCATGCCCCGCGCCGACTGCGCCGCTGGCATCAGGCCGCGCTGCCGCCGCCAACGCCGCGCGGGCGAGTGTGCGGTAGGGCGGCTCGGCCCAGCCCTTGCCGCCACCGTTGGCCATGTCGAACAGGCAGGCAGCAGGGACGACGGGAACGGGGCGCGGCCCGGCGGCGAGGCCGACTCCTGCCGCCGACAACGCGACGACGACGGCGTCGGCCGCCGCGAGGCCGAACACCGACCCGCCGCTGAGGACGAGGGCATGGACCCGGTCGACCAGCGTATGCGGCGCGAGCGAGTCGGTCTCGCGCGTCGCCGGACCGCCGCCGCGGACATCGACCGCCATCGTCACGGGCGCGTCGGGGAGGATGACGGTGACACCCGTCCGCGCGGCGGCATCGTGGGCGTGGCCGACACGGACCCCTGCCACGTCGGTGAAGCAGTCGTGGAACAGGGGGGCGCGTTCATCAGTCATTGTGCTACCGTGCCGCAGGAGCGGGGCAAGCGCTACCCTGTACCCTAGACTGCCGGTTGCGGGTTGGGGCGAGTGGAACCCGAGGAGACGCGATTTGACGACGGCGCACATAAACCGGATCGGCACCGCCGTTCCGCCGAACGACGTCCACGCCGCTTTCGTCAACTTCGTTCAGCACTTCATCACCGAACGGCGCGAAGCGGCGATTTTCAAGCGGATGGTCGGGCGGTCGGCGATCGATCACCGCTATTCGTTCTTCGTACCGGTCGAGAACCCCGACGGCTTCGAGGCCGATACCGAGGGGTTCTACACTCCCGACGCCTTCCCCGGAACGGCCGCGCGGATGGACCGTTTCGCCAAGACCGCACCGGGGCTGGCGATGCAAGCGATTGACGCGCTCAACCTCGACGGCGAGCGCGAGCGGATCACCCATCTGGTCGTCGCGTCGTGCACCGGCTTCATCGCACCCGGAATCGACCAGCTGATCGTCAAGGCGGCAGGGCTCGACCCCGGCGTCGAACGCACCGGCGTCGGCTTCATGGGATGCTACGCGGCGGTGAACTCGTTGCGGCTAGCGCATCACTTCGTCCGCAGCGATCCGGCGGCGCGGGTGCTCGTCGTCAACCTCGAGCTGTGCACGCTACACTTTCAACAGACCGCCAATCTCGAGCAGTTGCTGTCGATGCTGCTGTTTGGCGACGGCTGCGCGGCGACGCTGGTTACCGCCGACGAAACTGGCATCGCCCTCAAGGACTTCCGCGCGACCACGATCGAGGACTCGGGCGGCTCGATCACATGGAACGTCGGCGACCAGGGCTTCGATATGCACCTGTCGGGCGAGGTCCCCGGCAAGATCGCCCGTGCCCTCAAGCACGAGTATGAGCGCAACGATGACAAGGGCCTGCTGCGGGGGACGCGCCCGAGCGATTACGCGCTGTGGGCGGTCCATGCGGGGGGGCGGACGATCCTCGACGCGGTCGAAACCGGGTTCGACCTCGCGCCCGGCAAGCTCGACTGGTCGCGCGGGGTCTTGCGCGACTTTGGCAACATGAGCTCGGCGACGCTGATGTTCGTCCTCGACCGCATCCTCAAGGGCGTCGGCACGACGGTCGACCACGCCGCCGACGGCTTTGGCGTCGCGTTCGGGCCGGGGCTGGCGGCGGAGAGCTTTCGGTTCCGGACGGTATGAGGGGAGGCGAATCTGCCCCCTCCCCCCCCGGCGCAGCCGGAGAGTGGCGAGGGCTGGGGTGGGGGGCACAAGCTTCCGCGCGGAGACCGACCTCCCCCACCCCAACCCTCCCCACTCTCCGCTTCGCGGGGGGGGAAGGAGTTTAGATGCGCTCGTTCGCCAGCCGGTCGCCCGAGGACGAGATGATGGACAGGGCCGACGTCACCCCCGCCAACTTCGCCGCGTGCCTGCGCGACCTCGCCGCCGTCAACACCGTCACCCTTGCCCGGCCGCCGACGCTGCGCTGGCTCGCCGACGCCTGTATGGCGATGCCTCCGGGGACGGCGTTCACCCTGCTCGACGTCGGCTACGGCGAGGGCGATATGCTCCGCGCGATCCATGCCTGGGCAACGGTGAAGGGCCTGCGCCCGCGGCTGATCGGCGTCGACCTCAACCCGCGCAGCGAACCGGCGGCGCGAGCGGCGACGGACCCGGCGCTCGGCATCGACTTCCGCACCGGCGACGTCTTCGCCTTCGCGCCCGACGAGCCGGTCGACTTCATCGTCAGCAGCCTCGTCACCCACCACCTCGACGACCGGCAGGTCGGCCAGTTCCTGATGTGGATGGAGGCCCGCGCCCGCCGAGGCTGGTTCGTCAACGACCTGCGGCGCCATTGGTTCGCCTTCTACGGCTTCACGGCGCTGGCGCGGGTCATGCGCTGGCACCGCTTCGTTCAACACGACGGGCCGGTCTCGATCGCGCGCAGCTTCGTCGCCGACGAGTGGGAGCGGGCGCTGGCCAATGCTGGGATCACGTCAGCAACGGTGGCGAAGGTGTTCCCGTTCCGGCTGACGGTCGCGCGGGTCAAGCGGTCGGCGTGGTAGTCCCCCCGATCGTCGTCGCCGGCGGCGGGCTGGCGGGCGCCGCTGCCGCGACCCTGCTGGCGCGCGGCGGGCTGCGGCCGCTGCTGATCGAGCGGACGACCGGCGCGCACGACAAGGTGTGCGGCGACTTCGTTTCGACCGAGGCGCAGACGCACCTGGCGGCGTTGGGGTTCGACGCGGGGGCACTCGGCGGCGCGCGGATCGACCGGGTGCGGCTGGTCAGCGGTGCGCGGACGGCGGAGGCGAAGCTGCCGTTTACCGCTCTCGGGCTGACGCGCCGCCGCCTCGACGCCACCCTCCTCGACCATGCGGCGGCGAGCGGGGTTGAGGTGCGGCGCGGCGTGACCGTCCGTCAGGTCGACGGCACGACCCTGACCACGAGCGACGGTGACTTGGCCCCGGCGACCCTCCTGCTGGCCACCGGCAAGGCCGATGTGCGGGGGGCGAAGCGCGCGACCGGCGGCAGCCTCAACCATCTGATCGGCTTCAAGCAGTACTTCCGCCCCGCCCCAGCGGCGTTGACGTCCCTGTCCGGGGTGATCGAGATTGTCCTGTTCGACGGCGGCTATGCCGGGGTCCAGCGGGTCGAGGACGGGATGGTCAACCTGTGCCTGCTCGTCGACCGGCGGCGGTTCGATGCGAGCGGCGGCGATGTCGTCGGCGATCTGGTCGCGACCGTCCCCCGGCTGGCCCGGTTGCTCGGGGGCGCGGCCCCGCTCCTTGGCCGCCCCCTGACAATCTCGGGCGTCCCCTATGGCTTCGTTCATCGGGGCGACGACCGCGCTTTCCACCTCGGCGATCAGGCGGGGGTGATCCCGTCATTCACCGGCGACGGCATGGCGATCGCCCTCCACAGCGCGCGGCTGGCGGCCGAAGCCGTCCTGTCCGGGGCGGCGGCGGCCACCTATCACGCCGCCTTCCGCCGCGACGTCGGAACACAGATCGCACGCGCGACGATGCTCCAGCGGGTCGGCGAGACCGGGCCGGGGCGCGGCGTCCTCGTCGCCGGGATCGGGGTGGTCCCCTCCCTGTTGCGCTGGGCGGCGGCGGCGACACGAGTGCCACGCGCGGCGCTACGGCGGACGGGGCTGGTCGTTGCCTAACCACTTCGGTTAGTCATGGGTCGCGATGCCAATAGCCGCCAACCTGAAACCTGACGCGACCGCGGGGGTAACCCAGTATGGCGCCGATTACGACGAAGGCCCGGGTTGCCCCGGGCCTTCGAAAAGATCGACCGCGCGGTGAGCCCGCCGTTGCCAGACCATCGGTCGCAACAGATTAAACCGTCAGCACGATCTTTCCGACATGGTCGCCCGCTTCCATCCGACGGTGGGCGGCGGCGGCGGCGGCCAGCGCGAAGGTTGCGTCGGTGACGGCGCGGAGTTTGCCGCTCGCGAACAGCGGCCAGACCTTTGCCTCCAACGCGGCGGCGATCGCGGTTTTGAACGCAACCGGGCGCGGGCGAAGCATCGACCCCGTCAGCGTCAAACGGCGCATCATCACCAAGCCGAAGTTGACCTCCGCACTCGCGCCGCGCTGGAGGGCGATCGAGACGTGGCGTCCGTCGTCGGCAAGGCACATCAGGTTGCGTGGCAGATAATCGCCGCCGACCATATCGAGGACGACGTCGACACCCCTGCCCCCGGTGATGCCTGTGACCTTGTCGACGAAATCGCTCGCCTTGTAGTCGACGGCATGGTCGGCCCCGAGGCCGCGCGCGGCGGCGCATTTGGCAGCGGTCCCGGCGGTGACGATGACCGTCAGCCCGAACGCCTTGCCGAGCAGGATCGCCGTCGTGCCGATGCCGCTCGTGCCGCCGTGGACTAGGATCGTCTCACCCGCGACCGCGCGCCCGCGCTCGAACAGGTTCGACCAGACGGTGAAATAGGTTTCGGGTAGGCCGGCGGCGTCGACGAAATCGAGGCCGTCGGGGATGGGCAGGCATTGCCCTGCAGGCGCGACGCAGTATTCGGCGTAGCCGCCCCCCGCGACGAGGGCGCAGACGCGGTCGCCGACCGCCCACCGCCCCGCCGCCGTCACGACCTCGCCCGCGATCTCAAGCCCCATGATCGTCGGTGCCCCCGGCGGCATCGGGTAGCGCCCCATGCGTTGCAGGACATCGGGGCGGTTGACCCCGGCGGCGTGGACCCGGATCAACACCTCGTCCGGCCCAGCGACCGGCACCGGGCGGGTGACGGGCACCAGCACTTCGGGACCGCCGGGAGCAGCGGGGTCGATGGCGGTCATTGTGGCGGGAATGGTCATGGCGGCGATATTGACTTGAGCAGCGCGCGGGTCAACGGCGATGGCATGGATGAGGAACTGCCGC
>JAYTXW010000124.1:0-7920 GCA_043742745.1 Sphingomonadaceae bacterium | reverse complement strand
TTGTCGAGCACTCCGGCGACGTCGGTCAGCAGGAACAGCCGCGCCGCGCCGATCGCCGACGCGACCGCGCCCGCCATCGTGTCGGCGTTGACGTTGTACGTCGTCCCGTCCGCCCCCGCCGCGACCGGCGCAATGACGGGGACGATGTCGGCGGCAATAAGGACGTCAATCAGGCGGCGGTCGACCGAGACGGGCTCGCCGACGAAGCCGAGGTCGATCTCGTGCTCAATGGCGCTGCCGGGATCGCGCCGCGTCCGCGTCGCCTTGACCGCACGAACGAGGTTGGCGTCCTTGCCCGAAATACCCGCCGCGCGCCCACCGGCGGCGTTGATCCAGCCGACGAGTTCCTTGTTGATCGATCCCGCGAGGACCATCTCGGCGACCTGTGCCGTCGCGGCGTCGGTGACGCGCAGCCCATCGACGAACTCGCTCTTGATGCCGAGGCGGGCAAGCATCGCGCCGATCTGCGGTCCGCCGCCGTGGACGACGACGGGGTTGATGCCGCACGCCTTCAACAGGACGATGTCCTCGGCAAAGTCGCGCGCGAGCTCGGCGTCGCCCATCGCGTGGCCGCCGTATTTGACGACGAAAATCTGCCCCGCGTAGCGCTGAAGGTACGGCAGCGCCTCGATCAGCGTTTCGGTCTTCGCGAGCGCGCGCGGGTCGGGGGCGTTGTCGGTCATCGTCGCGCTATAACCGTTCACGCCCGGATGAACAGGCCGATCGTCAGCGCGACGCCGATCACGATCACGGCAATGCGCAGGACGGTCACCGGCACCCGCTTGAGCAACACCGCGCCCGCATAGCCGCCGATCATCGACCCCGCGCCGACGGCGGCCGCCTTCGCCCACGGGATCGCCGTCGTCAGCGCAAAGACGACGGCGGCGGCAATGTTCGAGATCGCGACGAGGACGTTTTTGGTCCCCCCGGCGTTGCGCAGCGGCATCCGTGCCAGCGTCAGCGCCGCGAGCGTGATGATCCCCGCGCCGCCGCCGAAGAACCCGCTGTACGTCGCGATCCCTGCCTGAAGCAGCGCCGACACCCACGGCGGCGGGGCGGTGCTGCCACCCGTCGGCTTCGGCCCGAAGCTGCTCCACGCGAACAGCCCCGTCGCCGCCAGTACGAGCCACGGCACCATTGCGCCGAACACCCCGGCCGGGGTCACCCGCAACAGGAAGGCCCCCGCAATGCCGCCCGCAATGCTGATCGCCGCCAGCCAGCCGAACGGCAGCCGCGCGGTCCCGGCGACCAGCCCGCGCCCGGCGATGCCTGTGGTCACCTGGCCGGGGAACAGCGCGACGGTCGAGGTGATGTTGGCGAGCTTGGGGTCGAGCCCGGTCAGGATCAGCGCCGGCAAGGTGACGAACGACCCGCCGCCGGCGAGCGCGTTCTGCGCCCCCGCCCAGATGCCGGCGGCGAACAGAAGGGCGAGGAGGAGCATCGCCGCTGGGTGCGGTGTCGGCGTTCCGGCGTCAAGCAATCATGTGCCTGGTGGGCGCGGGGCAACGAACGTCGTCGCCGCCCGTTGGGCAGTGATGATCCCCGGCATCCGCACCGTCGCCACCCGCAGTGACACCCTCGTCGCGATCTGCAAGAAGTGCGGCAAGAAAGTCGGCGGCGGCTTTGGCGACGGCGGCAAGCGGTCGCTCCGCAAGGCGCTGACGAAGCACCTCGACCTGCCCAAATGGAAACGCGCACCGGTTCGGATCGTCGAGACGGGGTGCATGAAATTATGCCCGAAGGGGGCGGTCGCGGTGACGACGAGCGGCGATGCGCGGCTGGTGTATGTGGTGCCCGCGGGGACGCCGGTGGGCGAGGTGGCGGCGCATCTGGGGTTATTGAAGGCGTTGCCGGCGCCGGAGGAGTGACGGGCGGCGCGGGCAAAGCCCGCGCTTCGTCGGACGGGTTCGGAGCCGGCCGGCTCCGGCCCGCCGCCCGGACTGGCGCGAGTCCGCGCGCTGCTCGGGAAACGCCAAGGGGCGTTTACCTCACTGCGCTTGGCCGCGCGGCGTCAGAAAAACGCCTGCAGCCCCGTCTGCGCGCGCCCGAGAATCAGCGCGTGGACGTCGTGCGTGCCTTCGTAGGTGTTGACCGCCTCGAGGTTCATCACGTGGCGGATGACACCATATTCGTCGCTGATGCCGTTGCCGCCGTGCATGTCGCGCGCGTTGCGGGCGATATCGAGTGCCTTGCCGCAGTTGTTGCGCTTGATCAGGCTGATCGCTTCGGGTGCGAGCGTGTGCGCGTCGAGCATCCGTCCGGCGGCGAGCGCGGCGTGGAGGCCCAGCGTGATCTCGGTCTGCTTATCGGCGAGCTTCTTCTGCACGAGCTGCGTCTGTGCCAGCGGCCGCCCGAACTGCTTGCGGTCGAGCGTGTACTGCCGCGCCGCGTGCCAGCAGAACTCGGCCGCCCCCATCGCCCCCCACGCGATGCCGTAGCGCGCGTTGTTGAGGCACCCGAACGGCCCCGCGAGGCCGGTGACGCCGGGCAGCAGCCGGTCGGCGGGGATGGCGCAATCCTGCAGGACGATCTCGCCCGTCACCCACGCGCGCAGGGCAAACTTGCCCTCGATCTTCGGCGTCAACAGGCCGACGTCGCCGCGCTCGATGATGAAGCCGCGGATCGCATCCTTGCCGTCGTCGCCCTTGAGTTTCGCCCAGACGACGAAAACGTCGGCGACGGGAGCCGAGGTAATCCACATCTTCGCGCCATTGAGGACATAGCCGTCGGCGGTCGCGACAGCGCGGGTGCTCATGCTGCCGGGGTCGGAGCCGGCGTTGGGCTCGGTCAGGCCGAACGCGCCGATCAGATCGCCGGTGGCGAGACCCGGCAGATATTTGTCGCGTTGGTCGGCGGTGCCATAGGCATGGATCGGATACATGACGAGGCTCGACTGGACGCTCATCGCCGAACGGTACGCCGAATCGACGCGCTCGACCTCACGTGCGACAAGGCCATAGGCGACGTAGCTCGCCCCGGCGCAGCCATAGCCGTCGATCGTGATGCCAAGCAGTCCGGCGCGCCCGAACTTTTTCATCAGGTCGGGGTCGTACGTCTCGTGGCGGTTGGCGGCGCGGACGGCGGGGGCGAGTTCGGCGTCACAAAAGGCGCGAGTCGAATCGCGAATCATGCGCTCTTCGTCGGTCAGCCCCGCGTCGAGGCCGAGTGGGTCGGCCCAGTCGAACGCGGGCCATTTCGGCGCGAGCGGAGCGGCGGTTGCCACGTTGATGCGGGTCTGAATGTTCATGGCGACAGATCCTCTTCGCCCCTTGTCTAGCGCATTGCGGGCGCGGCGTGAACACCGTCAGCGTCGCGGGCGATTACTTTTGGGATATGCTGTCGCAGGATCATCGACTGACTTGCGGTCGCCAGCAGCGCGCCGTTTTGCGCGAACAATCGCATCCGCCCGTGGACGAACCCGCCCGCCGCGCCGTCGATCTTGGTGTCGCACAGGACCCATTCGGTCGGGACGAGGCCGAGGAAGCGGATCGTATTGTCGAGGCTGTTGCCCCCCGACGATGCGCCGAGCGCGTGGCCGACGCCGCTGGGGAGGAAGTCCGCCATCAGCGCGAGGGCAACGCGGTCGACGACGCCGCTCACCGGGCGGACCCACATCGTCGACACGCCGTCGACGCTCGGCCCGCCGACCGCGCGCGCCGCGCCGAAGCGCCCGCGCGCGGCGCGTTGTTCGAATGCGCCGTTGACGTCGTCCGGATGGCGCGGCCAGTCGTTGACGATGACCGGGCAATCGTCCGGCGGGGGCACGTCGGGAAGCGCCGACCACTGCGCCGCGACCGCATCGGGGCGGCTGCCGAGCGCGGTGTTGACCGTGAGGATTTCGGTGTCGCCGACATGGCCGGTGACCCGCGCCTGGCTCGAATAGCGCCCGCTCACGGGGACGACGACATCGAGCTCGAGTGTCGCTGGCGGCCGTGCGAACGACAGATATTGTGCCGTCGCCCACACCGTTGGGCGCCCGGTCGCCGCCTCGACCGCTGCAATCGCCGCGCCCATCCCGGCGCCGCCGAACAGAAACTGGCTGTCGCGGTGGCCGACGCACACCTGCGGCGTGACTGCGAGGGTGAAGCGGTGCGGATCGGGCGTCGTGCCGAGGGCGATCAGGCCGTTCATCGCGCGTCGCCATGGATGAAGGCGCGGACATGGCCGATGAGTTCGGCGCTTGCGAACGGCGCAATCGGCGCAGGGCGCGCGCCGGTGTCGGCGAGCAGGCGGTCGATCAGCGGGGCAAGGTCGCCCTCGGTCGCGGCGACGTGCAGCCCGTCGCGCTGGCCGACCGTCGCGGCGGTCGCGAGCTGGTGATCGGTGTTGTGCTCGCCGAGCGGCTTGCTGCGCGGCAGCATGACAAGGGGCTTGCCCGCCTGAATCGCGGAAATGATCGACCCCATTCCCGCATGGGCAACAAACAGCACGGCGGCGTTGAGGTGATCGCGGTATTCAACCACCGGCATCAGCCGGGTAAAGCCACCAAAGCGCGGTTCGTAAGCGCCCCTCCCAATTTGGAAGAAGACCGGCGTCGCGAGATGATCCGCAGCCCAGGCGTCCATCGCCCGGATCAGCCGGTCGAATGGCATCATCGATCCCGTCGACACGAAGATTCCGCCACGGGGTACGGTCACAGCACGCTACCCCAATAGCCGACGTCGTCGGTGGCAAGGCCGGGCCACTGCGTCACGCGCTGCGTCGCGACGAGGGCAGCGAGCTGGCCCGACGACGATAGCACCTCACCATTGGCGACGCTGTCGACCCATAATGTCCGCGCGCCGAACATCCGTCCGAATAGCAGAGCGAACAGCGGTGGCGCGGCGCCGGTGGTGATAACGACGTGGGGGCGGACGCAGAGGACGATCGTCAGCATCCGCAGCGCCACCCCCGGCAACCGCCACCAGTCGGCGCGCGAGGCATCGCCGAAGGTCAACAGGGGCGCGGGGGCGACATCGGCGGCGCTGTCGCCGTGGACGGTGGCATAGGTCACCGCACACCCGTCCCACGCCGGGCGCAGCCGCAACAACTGGACCCAATGCCCACCACCGCTGGCGAGCGCGAGGACGCGGATGATCTTGGCTGCCATGGCCGCCATCAACCGATGCTGCGCTGCAGTGTCAACCGGCGACCGCGACGGTCACGCCGCCAGTTGCTGCGCCGCGAAGACGTCGGCCACCAGCTCATAGCTGCGGATGCGCGCGCCGTGGTCGTGGACGATGTTGACGAGCATCGCCTCGTCGGCCCCGTATTCGGCGACCGCCGCCTCGATCCCGGCGCGGACCGTCGCGGGCGACCCGGCGATCATCCGGCGGCCGCGCCGCTGGGCCGCGTGCGGGTTGGCGGCGAGCCACGCCGCCGCCGTCTCGGGCGACGGCACCGGGATCAGCACCCCCTGCAACAGATGCGCGAGCATCATCCGCGACGACAACGCGAGGCGTTCGGCGGCGGCATCGGTCTCGGCGCACACCGTCCACAGCGCGACCATCGTATTGGGATTGGGGCCGCGAACGCCGGGGCGGAAGGCGTCGCGGTACTGGCGGGCGATCGCCGCCCCGTCGCTGTTGATGAAGTCGGCGAAGCAGTACGGCAGTCCCGTCTCCGCCGCCCACGCGGCACTGTCGGGCGACGACCCGAGCAGCCACACGTCGGGGACCTCGGGCCGCCCCGGCAACGATCGCGCGAGGTCGGCGAAGGGGTGGCCGGCGGGGAGATCGTCCTCGAGATAGCCGAGCAGTTCGGCGAGCTGGTTGGGGAAATCGTTCGGCGACGGCTGCCGCCGGTCGCGCTGGAGGGCGAAGGCGGTGCGCTGGTCGCTGCCGGGTGCGCGCCCGACGCCGAGGTCGATGCGCCCGGGATACAGGCCGCTGAGCAGGCTGAACGTTTCGGAAACCTTCAGCGGCGAATAATGCGGCAGCATGATCCCACCACTGCCGAGACGGATGCGCGTGGTGGTCGCGCCGACCGCCGCGAGCAGCACCTCGGGCGCGGCGCCAGCGAGCGCGGGCGAAGCATGGTGCTCGGCCGCCCAATAACGGTGATAGCCGAGCCGCTCGCCCGCGCGGGCAAGGTCGATGCTGTTCGCCAGCGCGGTCGCCGCCGTCATGCCGTCGGCGATCGGGGTCTGGTCGAGGATGCTCAGGCGCATGATGTCACTCCGGACGGGCAGGAGATAGGGCGGCGGCGCGCGCGGTGCGAGGGGGGCAGTGCGCCGATCCGGGCGTCGGTCCCGCCCCAACGCGAATCGAAGGTCACGCCGACGACGGTGTTTCGCGGTTCGCGTCCCCCCGGTGGACGTGGCGGGGAGCTGAAAGATCACACACCTCACACGGTAAGGGCCTAAAATCACGACGCAGCCCTGGCCTCAACGAAACTGGCAGCAGCTCACAATGAGAAAGCGCGGACCCCGTCGCCCGGTGGCAGCTCACGATAGAAATATATGCCGGATCGGGGTGTGTAGGACAGCGATTTGTGGCGGGTTGCGGCCAATATCCGGCATCCCGGCGTGCGCCGGGATGACGGGGGGCTACGGCGGCGATCGACCCCATTGCGGACATTCCGCCTTCGGCCGATGCTTTCTTATGCGCTGCTTCTACGTTCTCGTTCACGCTACCCTGCAGTGGTATTCGTCCGAGGTTGCAGCAGACGTCACCGGTGCCGAGAAACCTGCCGGCTTTTGGTGCCACCGCTACGTCCTTGCAGGTGACGAAACAGAGGCAAAAAACAAAGCTTTCCGACGTGTAATCGCCAATCTGGACCGGAAGTCCAATTGGTTGTCGAGCGGGGCTGCAGAGGTCCGCTTAGAGGCGGCAGAGGTGTCGCTCGCTCCCATCGTCAAGCTCTTCAAACCTGACAATGAGGGACACGTCTTTTACGAAGTAGACGACGGCAGCTGACTCCCCCGTTGCCGACAACGCCTGCTGACCAGTCCCTCGCAACCACCCCGCGTCACCACCCCGCCACTCCCGCCCCAACCACCGCCCACGCCACCGACTTCGCCGCGAAGTCCATCGTGTGGGCCGCGCTGCTCGACGGCAGCGTCACGTGGGGGAAGCCCGGCGGCAGGGTGCGGGCACCGATTGCCGCTGCCTTTTGCCCGTTGAACGCGACGAGGCGGAGCGCGGGGAGGGTGGCGATCAACGCCGACAGGTCGCGCGCGTCGATATCGCGGAGCGCGGCGTCGAGGCTGCCCGACCGGCGCGCGGTCGCGACCGTGTCCCACAGGCCGATGCCGCGCGCGTGCAACACGGCCAGCCGCGCGTCGTAGTCCAGCGCCGCGAGGTCGGTGCCGATCGCCGCGCCGACGAGCCGCCAGAAGGCGTTGCGCGGATGGGCATAGTACCGCCCCGCGCCAAGGCTCGCGACGCCGGGCAGGCTGCCGAGGAAAAGGACGCGGGTGTGGGCATCGACGATGGGCGCGAAAGCGGCGTGGCGAGTCACGTTGGCCGTATAAACGGTCAGCGGCAGCCTCACCAGCTGCGCGTCGACTTCATCGGCGCTTTGGCCGCGAGCGCGAGTGACGGCGTGTCGGCGACCGCCGTTTCCGACAGCCCTGCCATCGTGCTGTCGCTCAGGTCATCGGGCTCGGCAAGGTTGGCGGCGACCGTCGTCATCTGGCCGTGGGCGCGCGCATCCATGACGTGAAAGCCGGTATCGAGGAGGTTGGTGACATTGCCGTCGCGCGCGAGGCGGCTGGGTCCGCCGAGGACGACGGCGATCAGCCGTGTGCCGTTCTCGCTCTTGCTCGCCGCCAGCGTGAACCCGGCGGCGCTGGTAAAGCCGGTCTTGATCCCGTCGACCCCGGGCAATGTCGTCAACAAATGGTTGTGGTTGGCGATGCTGTGCCCCTCGTAATCGACCGCGACCTGGCTGAACACCTTGTAGAATTGGGGGAAATCGCGAACGAGCGCGCGGCTCAAC
>JAYTXW010000123.1:0-1913 GCA_043742745.1 Sphingomonadaceae bacterium | reverse complement strand
CTCTTCCGTGGTCATCACGGCAGAGCCGGGGGCGGTCTTGCGCAAGGGCGAGGAAATGGGTTACTTCCAGTTCGGCGGCTCCGACTTCGTGATGGTGTTCGAGCACGGCAGCGAAATCCAACTCGCGTGCGAGCCCGACGAGCACTGTCTCCAGGGTCAACAGATCGGCGTGGCTGCCGTCCTCCAGTGGGCTGGATAATCGCGTCAGCGACGACGGCGCCCATCCAGCCATGAACAGCCGCAGTCGTCGAGCCGCGGCCGGCGATCCCATCGCGCCGGGCCTGGGCCCGGATCCGCTGCGCGCCTATCAGTCGAAGCGCAACTTCTCGAACACGCCCGAGCCGGCGGGTCGGACCGAAACGAGTGGCGAGCGTTTGTCGTTCGTCGTGCAGAAGCACTGGGCGAGCAGCCTGCACTACGACTTCAGACTCGAACTCGCGGGCACGCTGAAGAGCTGGGCCGTGCCGAAGGGCCCGAGCTTCGACCCCAAGCAGAAGCGCATGGCGGTGCAGGTGGAGGACCACCCGATGTCGTACGCCGGCTTCGAAGGGACAGTGCCACCGAACCAGTACGGCTCGGGCAAGGTCATCGTCTGGGATTCAGGCACTTGGACGCCCGTGGGTGATCCGCTGCAAGGCTTGCGCGACGGGAACCTCAAGTTCGAACTGCACGGCCACAAGCTGCGGGGACGGTGGGTGCTCGTGCGCATCAAAGGTAAAAGTGAACGGCAGGTGCCGTGGCTGCTCATCAAGGAGAAAGATGCTTTCACGCGCGCGGCGGCGGAGTACAGCGTCGTCGACGAGTTGCCCGACAGCGTGGCGGCATTGCCCGAACCCGGAACGCCCGGGATTCCCGAACCGCGAGCCGTAGGGGCGGGCGTACTGCCGCCCGAGGCGCTCCGCGCGGCGCTGCCTGAAAAGCTGACGCCTCAGCTCGCCACGCTGGCGTCGGCGCCTCCGCTGGACGAGGCGGACTGGCTCTGCGAGATCAAGTTCGACGGGTATCGCATGCTGGCGCGCGTCCATGCCCATGGCCTTCGGCTGTTCACCCGCAACGGGCACGACTGGACCTCGAAATTGCAGCCCCTTTGCGACGCCCTCGCGAGTCTTGCGTTGCCGCCCGGCTGGTACGACGGCGAAATCGTCGTTCCCGACGCCCACGGCGTCCCGGATTTCGGCGCTTTGCAACGCGCCTTCGACTCCGACAAAACCAACGACGTGGTCCTGTACCTCTTCGACCTGCCGTACTTCGATGGCCACGACTTGCGCGCTGTGCCCTTGCATATGCGGCGGGCGATCTTGCAGCGTTTGCTGGCGGCGTCGCCGTGCGATCAGGTCAGGTTCAGCGCCGAGTTCGAGGCCTCGCCGCGGAGCTTGGTGGCGTCGGCTTGCGAGCTGGGGCTGGAAGGCATCATCGCGAAGCGCCGCAGTTCACCGTACCAGTCGTCTCGTTCCACCGACTGGATCAAGCTGAAGTGCAGCCAGCGCCAGGAGTTCGTGATCGGCGGCTTCACCGAGCCGCACGGCGCCCGCGCCGAATTCGGCTCCTTGCTGCTGGGTGTGCACGACGCCGAGGGTGCGTTGCAATACGCGGGCAACGTCGGCACGGGCTTAGCCCAGAAGTCGCTGGCGGCGGTCGCCACGGCGCTCCGGGCGCGGGCTCGCGCGACCAGCCCGTTTGCGCCGGGCACGCAGGTCGAAGGCGAGCCGCACTGGGTCGCTCCGACGCTCGTGGCCGAGGTGTCGTTCGCGGAGTGGACGCGCACCGGTCGCATCCGTCACGCGGTCTTCCGTGGCCTGCGAACGGACAAGGAGGCCGCGGCCATCGTGCGTGAAGAGGCGGTGCGGCTCACCCCGTTGAAGCCACGTGCGCCGACCGTGAAGCGCGGGGCAGGCGGCCTTGCGGGTCGCGTT
>JAYTXW010000122.1:0-16274 GCA_043742745.1 Sphingomonadaceae bacterium | reverse complement strand
GACTGCCACGACCGGCATACTCGCGGCGATAGGTGACAAACTCCGCGCCGTTCACTAACTGTTCGCCGATGCTTCCTGCCGCCGCTCCCGAGTCTGTGCGCCCCGAGCCACCGTACATGGACGGCCTTAACGCCGCCCAGCGTGAAGCGGTGCTGACAACCGAAGGTCCCGTTCTCCTTCTCGCCGGGGCGGGTACCGGCAAGACGCGGGCGCTGACGAGCCGCCTCGCGCATATCATCTTCACCCGCCGCGCGTGGCCATCGGAAATCCTTGCCGTCACCTTTACCAACAAGGCGGCGCGCGAAATGCAGCACCGCATGGGATTGCTGCTCGGGCCGAGCGCCGAAGGCATGGCGTTCCTCGGCACCTTCCACTCGGTCGCGGCGCGGATGCTGCGGCGGAACGCGGGGCTAGTCGGGCTCGAGCCGAATTTTTCGATCCTCGACACCGACGATCAGCTGCGGCTGCTCAAGCAGGTTCTTGTCGAGGCGAACATCGACGAGAAGCGCTGGCCAGCGAAGGGACTGGCGGGGCTGATCGACCGCTGGAAAAACCGCGGCTGGACCCCGGCAAACGTCCCCGCAGCGGAGGAAGGGGGGTACGACAACAAGTCAGTCGCGCTGTATGCGCGCTATCAGGAACGGCTGGTCAACCTAAACGCCGCCGATTTCGGCGACCTGCTGCTACACATGCTGACGATTTTCACGACGCACCCCGACGTGCTGGCGGAGTATCAGCGGCGGTTCAAATATATCCTCGTCGACGAATATCAGGACACCAACGTCAGCCAGTATTTGTGGCTTCGCTTGCTCGCGCAGGAGCGTCGCAACATCGCCTGCGTCGGCGACGACGACCAGTCGATCTATTCGTGGCGCGGGGCGGAGGTCGCCAACATCCTGCGTTTCGACAAGGACTTCCCCGGTGCGACGGTCATCCGGCTCGAACAGAATTACCGCTCGACCCCGCATATCCTCGGCGCGGCGGGGGGGCTGATCGCGAAGAACAGCGGACGTCTCGGCAAGACCCTGTGGACCGAGCGCAACCACGGCGACCGCGTCAAGGTTGTCGGCGTGTGGGACGGGCCGGAGGAGGCACGGCTGACCGGCGACAGCATCGATCGCCTCCACCGCGAAGGCGCAAGCCTCAACGACATCGCGATCCTCGTCCGCGCGCAGTTCCAGACGCGCGAGTTCGAGGACCGCTTCATCACCACCGGCACGCCGTACAAGATCGTTGGGGGGTTCCGCTTTTACGAGCGGGCCGAGGTCCGCGACGCGATTGCCTACTTGCGCGTCGTCGTCCAGCCGAGCGACGGGCTGGCGTTCGAGCGCATCGTCAACACCCCCAAGCGCGGCCTTGGCGACAAGGCGTTGCAGGCGCTCCACGCTTACTCGCGCGCCACCAACAAGCCGCTGTCGAGTGCCGCCGCCGCGCTGATCGAAACCGACGAACTGACCCCCGCCGCGCGCCGATCGCTGACCGCCTTCGTCGCCGACCTGTCGCGGTGGCGCGCCCAGGTCGACACCCTGCCCCACGCCGAGCTCGCGCGGATCATCCTCGAGGAATCGGGGATGGTCCAGATGTACAAGGCGCAGCGGTCGACCGACGCCGATGGGCGCCTCGACAACCTCATCGAATTGACGCGCGCGATGGAGGAGTTCGAATCGCTGACCGCCTTCCTCGACCATGTCAGCCTCGTCATGGAAAACGAGAGCGCGACCCACGAGGAGCGCGTGACGATCATGACCCTCCACGCCGCCAAGGGGCTGGAGTTCGACCACGTCTTCCTCGTCGGGTGGGAAGAAGGCGTGTTTCCATCCCAACGCGCGCTCGACGAAGGCGGCAATGCGAGCCTCGAGGAGGAGCGCCGCCTCGCTTATGTCGGCATTACCCGCGCCAAGCGCGCCGCCACGATCAGCCACGCCGCCAACCGCCGCATCTACGGCCAATGGACGTCGAGCATACCGTCGCGCTTCGTCAGCGACCTCCCCGACGATCATATCGACGTGTCGAGCACGATGTCGGGCGGCCCGTGCCTGTGGCGCGCCGCGCTTGCCGGTGGCGACCCGTTCGCCGACGTCACGCGCGGCGCGGGGCGCGGTCCCGGCTGGGCGCGCGCGAGCGAGCGCGGCGGCGGCAGCGTCCCCGGACGCGGTGGACTCCAAATCGAAGCCCGCGCCAGCGCCGTCAGCATCGGCCAGCCGGGGCGCAAGGATGTTAGCGTCGGCACCCGCGTCTTTCACTCGAAATTCGGCTACGGCGCGGTCACCGCACTCGATGGCAACAAGCTGGAAATCGACTTCGAGAAAGCGGGGGCGAAGCGGGTGTTAGACAGCTTCATCGAGGTGATTAGCTAAATCCGTCGGGCGACGGGCTGGGTGATTTCCACGTGCAATGACGCTTGGCAGACAGCCCCGCGCGTGCTTTAAGAATGACATAGTATATCATCGCACGGAGCGTCCATGACCCGTTCACCCTTGGCCTTGGCGACGCTTCTGCTCGGTAGCACCGCTCTTATGTCGCAGTCGGTTCGGGCCGAGGTCACCGCCGACGCGGCGCCGAGCCGGTCGGTCGACGAGATTATTGTCACCGCCAAGCGCCTCGACGCCGCGCGCGACGCGATCCTGCCGAGCCTGGGTGCAAGCAAATACACTTTCGACCGCGCGGCGATCACGACGCAGCCGCAGGGGCAGGATCGCAGTCTGAACAGCGTTCTTCTTCAGGCTCCGGGCGTCGCGCAGGATGGCGATGATGAAATTCATGTTCGCAACGAACACGGCAACGTCCAGTACCGGCTGAACGGCATCATCATCCCCGAAAGCATCAGCGGCTTTGGCCAGACCGTCGACACGCGCATCGCCCAGTCGATCGAGCTGCTGACGGGGACGCTGCCTGCTCAATATGGGTACCGTACCGCGGGTGTCGTCAATATCACGACGCAGGCCGGCGCGTTCGACCTCGACGGCGATGTCGGCGTTTACGGTGGTTCGAACGGTAATTTCGAGCCGAGCTTCACGCTGAAAAACTCGTCCGGCGGCCTCAATTATTTCGTCTCGCTCAGTTATTTGCGCGACGATCTCGGCATCGAAAATCCGACCCCGGCGCGCGACGCGATCCACGACCGAACCGATCAATTTCACGGCTTTGCCTATGCCTCCGGCATTTTATCGGACACCAGCCGGATCACTGCGTTCGGCGGGGCCGCGACCGGGCGGTTTCAGATTCCGAACAATCCCCGTCAGGCGGCGGCGTTCACCGTCGCAGGCGTGGCGAACCCCGACTCGGGGCGCCTCGACCAGAACCAGCACCAGAATAATTATTACGGCGTCCTTGCGTACCAGTATTCAGGCGACGCGCTGTCTTTTCAGGTGGCGCCGTTTGTGCGCTATTCGCGCACCGTCTTCACCCCCGATCCACGCAACGGCGACATTGCTTTCCGCGGATTTTCCGACCGCTCGCGGTTGTCGAGCCTTGCCGCTGGTATTCAGGCCGATGCGTCGTACAAACTGTCCGATCATCACACGCTGCGTGGCGGCGTGTTCTTTCAAAACGAGCGGACGCGGTCGAGCGTCCGGTCACTCGCCCTGCCGACGGGTGTGCCGACCGGCAACGGGTTCGCGCCATGCACCCCAGCCACGTTCGACCGGTGCGTCCCGACGAGCGACGTGCCGTTCGGCATCACCGTCGCAGGCAGCAAGACCGGGCAATTATACGGCATTTATGCGCAGGACGAGTGGTCGATCACGCCCGAGTTGACCCTCAACTTCGGCGGTCGGTTCGATGCCGTCCACGCCTTTACGACCGAGAACCAGTTCAGCCCGCGGCTCAACCTTGTCTACCAGCCGACGAAGGCGACGACCTTCCACGCCGGCTATGCGCGCGACTTCACCCCGCCGCCGCAGGAGCTGATCGCGACCACGACAGTTGCGGCGTTGAGCGGGACGACGAAGGGATCGGCGGTGTTGACCGGTGGCCCGGTCAAAGCCGAACGCGAACATTATTTCGATGCTGGCGTCCTCCGCAACATCACGCCGCACCTGACGGTCGGGCTCGACGCCTATTACAAGATCAAGAGCAATTTGCTCGACGAGGGCCAGTTTGGCGAGGCGTTGCTGCTGGCTCCGTTCAACTATGCCGAGGGGTATGCGTGGGGAATCGAGGTCACGACGGCGTATAAGGCTGGTCCGCTGACGATTTACGGCAATGCGACGCGCGGCCAGGAACAGGGACGCCGCATCATTTCGAGCCAGTTCTTCTTTGCGCCCGATGACCTCGCCTATATCGCCAACCACCGCATCTTCACCGACCATAGCCAGTTCTGGTCGGCGTCGGCGGGGGCAAGCTATGTCTTTGACGATGGCATCGGCAAGCTGACACCAACGATCGACGCGATCTATGGCGACGGGCTCCGCGCAGGCGATCCAAAGGGCATCGTCCCGAACGGCGGCAAGCAGCCGTCATATACCGTGCTCAACCTCGGCATCGAACAGAGCCTTAACGGCCCCGGCATCCTGAAAGGCGTGTCGATCCGCTTCGACGTCATCAATGTCGGCGACAAAGTTTATGCGATCCGCGACGGCTCGGGGGTCGGTGTCGGCGCGCCGCAATATGGCCAACGTCGCGCATTCTTCGGCGGAATCCGCAAGACATTTTGATGCGGCGCAGTGGTCTCCACAAAGGCGGCGACGCTATGCGGGAGAGCGGCTCCGCGCCTGTGCGAATGAGCGGCTTGACGCGCTGGCTCGACCAAGGGGCGATCGGGCTGTCGGCGCTGTGCCTGCTCCATTGCCTTGCGTTGCCGCTGGTCGTCCTCGCCCTGCCGGTCGCTAGCGCGATCGTGCCGCACCAATGGTGGGTCCACCCGGCCATCTTTGGCCTCGCCGTGCCGATGGCGACGATCGCGCTGGTCCGCGGCTGGTATAACCATCGCGACCGCCGCCCGGTTGTTATCGGCGGGGTCGGGTTGACGCTGCTCGGGATTGGACTGTTGTCGGCGGAAGGGTCGGCGACGGAAATCGTCTTCACGGTATTGGGCGGTGCGGTCGTCGCCGTCGCCCACCTCCTCAACCGCCGTCTCGGCCAGCACCGCCACCCGCGGCATGGCTGAACCTCGGCTTGCGAGGCGACGCGAGTCCGATCATATTCGAACCATGTCGATCCGCGCGCATCAGCATCGCCTGCCCGCCGGGGATGCGCTGGCGACGGCGGCGCGGTCGGTCTTCGAACGCGCGGGCGATCAATGGACGCATTTGCGCGCCACGGTCTTCGACGTCCTGATGCGGTTCGACCGACCGGCGTCCGCGTACGAGATCACCGAGGCGGTATCGAAGGCTGCCGGTCGGCGGGTAACGGCGAATACCGTCTATCGCATCCTCGACCTGTTCGTGACCGGCAACATCGCCGCGCGTGTCGAGAGCAGCAACGCTTATGTCGCCAATGCCCACCCCGACTGCCGCCACGATTGCATCTTCCTCGTTTGCGACCGGTGCGGCACCACGCGCCACGTCGACGACGACGGTGTCGCCGCCGATATTCGGGCAGCGGCGGACCGGACCGGCTTTACGACGCTGCGCCCGGTGCTCGAGATGCGCGGGCTGTGCGCGAAGTGTGCGTGACGCGCTAATCGGTTGGCCGGTGAAGCCGCGTTATTTCAAGAGGACGGAAGCAACAAACTTGCGTCGCCGTAGCTGTAAAACCGGTACCCCGCCGCCACCGCGTGCGCGTATGCCGCCTGCATCATGTCGAGGCCCATTAGCGCGCTGACCAGCATGAACAGCGTCGACTTGGGCAGGTGGAAGTTCGTCAGCAGCCCGTCGATCACCGCGAAGTGGAACCCCGGCGTGATAAAGATGCGCGTGTCGCCGCTCCAGGCGCGCAGGCCGTCGGGTGTCCATGCGCTTTCAAGCAGGCGCGCACTGGTCGTGCCGACGGCGATAACGCGGCGGCCGTCGGCCTTGGCGGCGGCGATGCGCGCGGCGGTGGCGGCGTCTATGCTCCCCCATTCGGCGTGCATCGCATGGTCGTCGGTGTCGTCGGCCTTGACGGGCAAGAAGGTCCCCGCGCCGACGTGAAGGGTAACCGTTTCGCATTGGACTCCGGCGGCGGCGAGGGCGGCGAACAGGTCGGGCGTGAAGTGCAGCCCGGCGGTCGGGGCAGCGACGGCGCCCGGCTTGGTCGCATAAACCGTCTGATAATCGCTTAGGTCCTGCGCGTCGACGGCGCGCTTCGAGCTGATGTACGGCGGCAATGGCATCGACCCGGCGAGCGCGAGCGCGTCATCGAACGGCAGCGCGCTGTCGAAGCGCCAGCGTATAGCCCCGTCGTCGGCGCGGGCGATGACCACACCGCTGAGGCCCGCCCCGAAATCGATGCGGTCGCCGACCTTGAGGCGCTTGGCATTCTTGACGAAGCTCCACCATTCGCGGTGGTCGATCCGTTGGTGGAGGGTGACGCGGATTTTGGCGTCGTGCTTCATTCCCGATAGCTGCGCCGGAATGACGCGGGTGTCATTGAACACGAGAACGTCGCCCCCGCGCAAGATACCCGGCAGATCGGTTATCGCACGGTCGGTGAGTGCGTCGGGCGTGACGACGAGCAGCCGCGACTCATCGCGCGGGTTGACCGGACGCAAGGCGATGCGTTCGGCGGGGAGATCGAAGTCAAAGTCGCTGACGCGCATGAGGGAGCGGCGATTACTTCGGCGGCGCGACGGGCGCTGCCACCGCCGGAGCGATCACGATCGGCAACGTCACGGTCGGAGCGGCGACGGCGGGCACCACACCCGCCCCCGGCGGCGCGACCTTGTCCGCCGCGATCGACGCCATGACGATCTTCGACGGGTTCGCCGGGGGTTCGCCCTTTTCGATCGCATCGACAAACTCCATGCCGGTCACGACGCGGCCCCACACGGTATAGTTGCGGTCGAGCTTCAGCGACGGGGCGAGGCAGATATAGAATTGGCTGTTCGCCGAATCGACGCTGCCAGCGCGCGCCATGGCGACTGCGCCGCGCACGTGCGGCAGATCGTTGAATTCGGCCTTGAGGTCGGGCAATTTCGATCCGCCGGTGCCGGTACCGAGCGGGTCACCGCCCTGCGCCATGAAACCGTCGATGACGCGGTGGAAGATCGTGCCGTCATAGAAATGCTGGCGGGCCAGTGTCTTGATCCGCTCGACATGCTTCGGCGCGACGTCGGGGCGCATCGCGATCGTCACGCGCCCGCCGGTCGACAGCTCAAGGACAAGTGTGTTTTCCGGTGTCAGCGGCGGGGCAACTGGCGGCGCGGCAGTTTGCGCGCTCGCCGCGCTGCCGAGCACGAGGGCTGTCATTGCCATAAACAAAAAGCGCATCGTCGTCCCCAGATTGATACCGGCCGCCGTCCTAGCCGCGCGTCGCTGTCGTGACGCTGAACGTCAGCCCCCAGTCCCGCTCGCGCCCCCACGCCCGCCGCGCTCGCCGACCCGGGCAACGACATCGGAAGCGATGCGCGGCGTTACGAACTTGCGGATATCGCCGCCGTAAATCGCAATCTCCTTGACCAGCTTCGATGCAATCGGCTGGAGCGCAACGTCGGCCATCAGGAAAACGGTTTCGATCCGCGCGTTGAGTTGCTGGTTCATCCCCGCCATCTGATATTCATACTCGAAATCAGACACCGCGCGGAGGCCGCGGATGATAAGTTGGGCGCGCTGGGCCTCGGCGAAGTTCATCAGCAGGGCATCGAACGCAACGACACCGACCGCGTCACCAAGATCGGCGGTTTCGCGCCGAACCTGCGCCACGCGCTCATCGAGCGAAAACATCGGCGACTTCGATGGGTTGGTCGACACGCCGATGATGAGCTTGTCGACGAGCTTCGCGCCGCGTCGAATGATGTCCATATGCCCGAGCGTGACGGGGTCGAACGTGCCGGGATAGACGCCGATACGCATCAGACGTCCGGCATCAAGGCGGCGCGACGCTGACTCAAAAGTCGCGCTCGATCGCAAAGCGGGCGATGGCGCGGAGGAGGTCGGCCTCGCTGCCAAAGGTATGCAGGTGGTCGATCGCCTGATCAATCAACATCGCCGCCTGCGTCCGCGCGCGGTCGACGCCGAGGAGCGAGACGAAGGTCGCCTTGCCGGCGGCGGCGTCCTTGCCGACAGCCTTGCCGGTTTTGTCCGCCGATCCTTCGACGTCAAGCAGGTCGTCGGCGATCTGGAAAGCGAGGCCGAGGTCGCGGGCATAGCCGCGCAACGGCGTGCGGCCCTGCTCGGGAATGCGCCCCATGATTGCGCCCGCCTCGAGGCAGAAGCCGATCAGCGCGCCGGTCTTTAACTGCTGGAGGCGCGTCGTCGCGCCCAGATCGAAATCGGTTTCGGTCGCGGCGATGTCCATCATCTGCCCGCCCGCCATCCCGCTCGGCCCGCTCGCGCGGGCAAGTTCGAGGACGAGTTCGGCGCGCGCCGCCGGGTCTCCGTGGGTCGCGGGATCGGCGAGGATCTCGAACGCCAGCGCGTGGAGCGAATCGCCGGCAAGGACGGCAGTGGCTTCGTCGAACGCCTTGTGAACGGTCGGCTTGCCGCGCCGCAGGTCGTCGTCGTCCATGCACGGCAGATCGTCGTGGATAAGGGAATAGCAGTGGACACATTCAATCGCGAGCGCGACGCGAAGCGCCCGCTCACGGTCGACATGGAAAAGGTCGCATGCCGCAACGACGAGCAGTGGGCGCATCCGTTTGCCGCCACCGATGACTGCGTGACGCATCCCCGCGAACAACCGTCCGCGACCGTCGGCGGGAACCGGGAGGAGGCGGTCAAACCGCTGATCCATCGCCGTGCCGATGGCATCGAGCGCAGGCTTGAGGCTGGTCGACATTTGCATTGCGTGCTCAGCCCGCATCGAAAGGGGTGACCCCTGCCGCGCGGCCATCGCCACCGACGACGATCGCCTCGATCCGCGCCGTCGCCCCGGCGAGCTTCTCGTCGCAATGCGCCTTCAACGTCTGCCCCTCGGTGTAGAGATCGATCGATTCCTCGAGCGTCGCATCGCCCGCCTCAAGTTGGTGGACGATCTTCTCCAGCCGCGCGAGGGCGATCTCGAAGCTGAGCGGGGTATCGACGGGTTCCATCATCCGCGGTTGTGAACGGACGCGCGCAGAGGGTCAAGCGGGCGTGGCGCGCGTCATTATCGCCGGAACAGCGCGTCGCCCTGCTGCTGGGCGGTGCCAACCTCGGGCGCGGGGCCGTGCTCGGCGAGATGGGCGGCGGCGACGCGCTCGGCGTGAAGCTGTTCGATCAACTGGGCACGTTCGGTGACGATCTTGCCTTCGTCGATGTTGGTATCGACGCCGGCCTTCTTCGCCGCCGCGAGGACGAGCACGTCGAGTTCACGCTGTGGGCACAGGCCGAGCGTCACCGGGTCCTTCGGCGTGATGTTCGAGATGTTCCAGTGGCTCTTGTCGCGGATCGCCGCGATCGTCGTCTTGGTCGTGCCGATCAGCCGTGAAATCTGGTTGTCGGTGACCTCGGGGTGGTTGCGGACGATCCACGCGATGCCGTCGGGCTTGTCCTGGCGCATGCTGACCGGCGTGTAGCGCGGCCCCTTGGTCCGGCGCTCCTGCTCGGGCTGCTTCTCGAGCTTGAGGCGGGCAGCGGGATCGGCGGAGACGCGGTCGATCTCCACCTGGGTCAATTCGCCCGAACGGATCGGATCACGCCCGGTCAGCTTGGTCGCTGCGGTATCGTCGGCGATCGCCTGGATTTCGAGGATATGGAGGCCGCAGAAGATAGCAATCTGCTCAAAGGTCAGCGCCGTGTTATCGACGAGCCAGGCGGCGGTCGCGTGCGCCATTAACGGGGTGGTAGGTGCGGTCATCGGCAGAACCTTCGGGACTGAATAAAGAAAGAGCCGCCCCTCGCGGGACGGCTATGACAATTTGGTGTAGGCGCAGTGCCGCGTGCGATCAAGCAGGGAACGTAACGATGATACCGGATTTTTGGGCGACGTTGGACGCGGCGGCAGTGTCTTGATCACCCGCGACGACGCGCTCGCCCTCGACGCCGCCGACGGGCTCGCTTATGCCCGCGCGCGGTTCGTCCTGCCCGACGGCGTCATCTACCTCGACGGCAACTCGCTCGGCGCCCTCCCCCGCCGCACCGCCGCCCGCGTCGCCGATACCGTCACGCGCGAATGGGGCGAGCGGCTGATCGGCAGCTGGAACGACGCTGGCAGCGGCCGCGACGCTCTTGGGGGCGGCTGGATCGACGCCCCGGCGCGCGTCGGCGCGAAGATCGCCCGGCTGATCGGCGCGCACGCCGACGAAGTGATTGTCACCGATTCGGTGTCGGTCAACGTCTTCAAGCTCGCCGCCGCCGCGCTCGCCATGAACACCGATAGGCGGGCGATCGTCACGGAAAGCGGCAACTTCCCGACCGACGTCTATATGCTCGAAGGCCTGTGCCGCCTGACCGGCGCGACCCTGCGTGTCGCCGCCGACCCGATCGCCGCGCTGAGCGACGACACCGCGCTCCTCCTCCTGACGCAGACACATTACCGGACCGGGGCCGTCCGTGACCTGACCGCGACGACCGCGGCCGCCCATGCCGCCGGGGCGGTCATGTGCTGGGATCTGAGCCACAGCACCGGCGCCCTCGACGTCGACCTTACGGGCGCGAACGCCGACATGGCGGTCGGGTGCGGGTATAAGTTCCTCAACGGCGGTCCGGGCGCCCCGGCATTCGCCTATGTCGCGCGGCGGCACCACGAGGCGCTCGACCAGCCGCTGACCGGGTGGATGGGCCACGCCGCGCCGTTTGCTTTCGAGGACCGCTATCGCCCCGGCGGCGGCATGGCGCGGTTGCTCGCGGGAACGCCGGGGATGCTTGGGCTGGCGGCGCTTGCCAGCGGAGTGGCGACGTTCGACGGCATCGACATGGCGGCGGCGGCGGCGAAATCAGCCGCGCTCGGCGACCTGCTGATCGACCTTGTCGCCGACCGCTGCCCCAGCATCGACATCGCCTGCCCCCGGACGGGGCGCGGCGCGCAGGTCAGCCTGCGCCACGAGCACGCCTATGAAATCTGCCAGGCGCTGATCGAGCGGGGCGTCGTCGGCGACTTCCGCCCGCCCGACGTCGTCCGCTTCGGCCTGCCGGCGCTCTACACCCGCTTCGTCGATGTGTGGGACGCGGTCGAGGAGCTGGCAGGCATCGTCGCGCACGAAGGCTGGCGCGCGGCGCGGTTCACAGTGCGAGGGCGGGTGACGTAGGTTCCTTGCCGCCAAACCGTCGCAGATCGTCGGATCGACAGGGTGATCGCAACCTACATCGCGCAGCTGACTCCGCCGCACTCGGTCACGGCGCTCTTCGTAACGGCGCTTTTCCGAATGCAGAGGGCGAGGTTCCAGCGAACCGAAACGGTTGGTGACTGGCACGAACGCGAAATTAAGTTCACACTGCCGCGCGTGCCTTTGCGTGCCGCTTTCCCGGCGGCCGACGCGAAGGTCACACTACGGTCACGCCCACGCAAAAAATTGATTTTCCTCGCCGGCCAGACCGAGCGAAGCCCGCGCCCCGAACACGGCGCGATCACTTCTTTCTGTGGCTCGACGATGATAACCCTCCCTCCCGAACGACTCACTTCGTTGAGAGTACGCGATCTAACCTACTGTAGGAAAATGGTATTTTCAGCGGCCTCGCACCGCCTGGGCGTCCCCGCGCAAGGCGAGCAGGGCTGACGCGATGGAGTGGCCCGCGCCCTATCACACCGCCGTCAAATCCGTCATGATCGCACCAAACGACGAATAAGGGGCGGACCACGATGGCGACGACGACCAGACCCTCAGGCTCGCCGCCGCCCGCCTCGCCAATGTCCCTGCCCCCCGCCTTTGCACCGCCCCCCCGCCTCGACCGCGCCGCGTGGAGTTGGGCGTGGTTTCAAGGGGCGCGCGACCCGTATGTCGTCCTCATCATGATCTATGTCTTCGCGCCGTACTTCGTCCGCGATGTCGTCGGCGATCCCGTCCGGGGGCAGATCTTCGTCGCGGCTGCGCAGAAATACGGTGGGTGGCTCGTGCTGCTCACGGTCCCGCTGCTCGGCGCGGCGATCGACCGGACGGGGCCGCGCAAGCCGTGGCTCGCCGCAACTGTCGCGATCATGGTCCCCGCGATCGCCGCTTTGTGGTGGGTGACGCCGACCGGGCCGCTTGGCATCGGCGCGGCGATTGCGATCTTCGCCGTCCTGTCGTTGACGATCGCGTGGTCGGATATGCTCCACAATGCTCTGTTGCTGCCCGCCGCTGGAATGGCGCGCGCGGGGGCAGCGTCGGGAGCGGCGCTCGCGCTGGTCAACGCGGTGTCGGTTGCGGCTTTGGCATTCGTCGTCTGGGCGTTCGCGCTGCCGGGCAAGGTCGCGTGGAGCTTCATTCCAGCGCACCCGCTGTTCGGGCTCGACACGGCGACGCACCAGACCGACCGCATCGTCGCGCCGATCGCGGCGGGGCTGATGCTGCTCGGCTCGATCCCGCTGTTCGCCTTTGTCCCCGATGTCGCGGCGACGGGAACGCGGCTGGGGGCGGCGGTCCGCGCCGGGATGGGTGACCTGATCGCGCTGTTCCGCGAGGCGCGCGGCCATCGTAACGCGCTGCTGTACCTCGGCAGCGTCCTGTTGTTCACCGACGGACTGACCGGCATCCTGATCTTCACCGGCGTCTATGCCGCCGGGGCGATGGGGTGGGGCAGCCTCGAACTCCTCGCTTACGGATTGATCCTGTCGTGCTTCTCGGTGGTTGGCGGCATCCTCGCCGGGGCGCTCGACCAGACGATCGGGCCGAAACGCGCGTTGATGGTCGAGCTGACCGGCGTCGTCGTGTCGCAATGGCTGTCGCTCGGCCAGACGAAGACGCTGCTGTTTTTCCAGCCGTTCGACCCGGCGGCCCACGCGCCGTTATGGGGCGGGCCGATCTTCCGCACTGCCCCCGATCTTGGCTTGCTCGCGTGCGGCTTCCTCGGCGCGGTCAGCGTGACGGCGGCCTATGCGTCGCGGCGGACGATGCTGACGCGCGTTGTCCCGCCCGACCGGATCGGCGTGTTTTTCGGCCTGTTCGCGATTGCCGGAAGCGCGACGAGCTGGCTTGCGCCGATGCTCGTCGAGATCGCGACGAGCGTGACGCATTCGCAGCGCGCGGGGCTGCTGCCGGTGTCAGGGCTGGTGCTGGTCGGACTGGTCATGCTGGGGTTCGTGAAGGGCGGGGCGCGGCTTTCTTCCCCTCCCCCTTGATGGGGGAGGCGACTCGCGCCGCTTGGCGCGGCGGGTGGGGGTGTCTGTTCCGCCCTGAGCGCCGTCGCCACCGAAACACCCCCACCCGGGCCGCGCCAAGGGGCGCGTCTCTCGCCTCCCCCATCAAGGGGGAGGGGGAAATTACCCGATGCTTTCGGTCGCCCCCACGCCCCATAGCTGCGCGCGCAGGACATAGCCCGATTTGCCGCCGCGGTCGACGCGGCACCACGCATCGCTGCACAGGATGACGCGGACGATGGTGCCCGGCGCGATCCGCCACACGGCGCGGGCCTGCAGGTCGGGCGTACCAAATAGAGTGCGGACGGTGCCGGTGACGACGGCGGTGCGGTTGCCCGAAATAAGCTGCTTGTTCAGCCAACCAATCGATCCGCCGATGTCGCGGACCTGGCGCCAGATGCCGTATTCGCGGACGATTTCGACGGGCAGCCCCTTGCGGACATAGACCCATTCGATCGGGTAGCGGTCGCCGGGACCAGTGCGCAGATACGCCTTGTCGGACTTCAGGCTGACAAAGCGCGGGACGGGCAGGCCCGACAGCCCCTCGGTCGCGTCCTTGTCGACGGCGGTCTTGGGGGCGGGCGCGCGCGCGGCGGGGGTCGCGGCGGGGGTCGCGGTGGTAAGGGCGAGGAGCAGATCGAGCATTGGCGGGGTGTAGCCGTCATCGTCCACGCCGTCATCCCCGCGTCCGCCCGGTAACCGCGTGGTTAGAGTGTTGACACGCCTCCCCGCCCCCATCTAGCCCTGACGGCATGTCGACCAAGCGCCCCAAGGTCATCGTCACCCGCCGCCTGCCGCAGGCGGTCGAGACGCGGATGGCCGAGCTGTTCGATGTCGAGCTGAACTTTACCGACGCGCCCATGGACGCCGCCGCATTATCCGACGCGCTCGCGCGCGCCGATGTCGTCGTGCCGACCGTCACCGACGCGCTGACCGCCGATGTCATCGCCTCAGCCGGGCCGCGCCTCAAATTGCTTGCCAATTTCGGCACCGGGGTCGATCATATCGACCTCGTCGCCGCGCGAGCGAAGGATCTGGTTGTCACCAACACACCCGGCGTGCTGACCGACGACACCGCCGACATGGTGATGGCGCTGATCCTGGGGGTCGCGCGGCGGATCGGCGAGGGCGAGAAACTGCTCCGCGCCGGCGAGTGGACCGGCTGGTCGCCGACGGGAATGCTCGGCCACCGCGTTACCGGCAAGCGGCTCGGCATCGTTGGCATGGGGCGGATCGGGCAGGCGGTCGCGGTGCGCGCGCGCGCCTTCGGCTGTTCGATCCATTACCATAACCGCGAGCGGCTACCCGCCGCCGCCGAGGGCGCGCTGGAAGCGACCTATTGGCCGACGCTTGCAGCAATGCTCGCGCGGGTCGACCTCGTGTCGCTCAACTGCCCGCTCACGCCCGAGACGCATCACCTGATCGACGATGCCGCGCTACGGCTGATGCAGCGCCACGTCTATCTGGTGAACGTCGCGCGCGGTGGGGTCGTCGACGAGGCGGCGTTGGTCGCCTGCCTCGCACGCGGGGGGATCGCCGGGGCGGGATTGGACGTGTTCGAGCGCGAACCGGCGATCGACGCGGCGCTGCTCGCGATGCCCAACGTCGCCCTCGTCCCTCATCTCGGCTCCGCGACGTTCGAGGGGCGGCTCGACATGGGCGAAAAGGTCATCGCCAACATCAGGTCATGGGCCGACGGCCACCGCCCGCCCGATCAGGTGTTAGAAGGCTGGGCTTAACCCCCGCCCACGCGCCGTTCACGGAACGCGAACCAGTGTCGATGGTTGTAACGCCACCGAAACCGCCGAAAGGACCGCACATGACCCGCCTGCCGTTTATTCTCGCCGCCGCTGCCGCGCTTGGCACTTCGGCGTGTTCGACCGACCAATATGGTGACCGCCATCTGAACGGCGCTGGCAAAGGTGCGCTCATTGGCGGTGCCGGTGGTGCTGTCGTTGGCGCACTGGCGGGCAACCCGCTTCTTGGCGCCGCCATCGGCGCTGCCGCCGGAGCTGTTGTCGGGGTCGTCGCCGACGATCATAACCGCTACGAAGACCGCAATGGTCGACGTTATTACTATGAGAACGACAATCGCCGCTATCACTACGACAACAACAACCGCGTCTACGACCCGTATTGAGTGGTGACCACCTCGACCGGCGCACAAAGCGCTGGTCGAGGGGGTTAACTCGCGTCGGCCAACGCGATCGCCGTCGGTGCGGCGGCGCTGCACCGCACGGCCATGACCGGGGCATCGGCCTCGGCGAGGCGGGTGAGAACGTCTTCGGCCGCGGCGTCGCACGCGGCAACGGTTACGTAGCGCGCTGGGAGGACACGGACGGTCGCGCACTGGTCACCGGCGTCGCTGCAGCCGAGCAGGGTCATCGCGATCAACAGGGGCGACATCGAACCTCTCCTCACTCCAGCGGCATTTCGCTTCGTCGTCGATAAACGTCGCTTCGCCGTCATCGTTCCAAGGTGATGCTCGAGATAAATACGTTTCGCGTGCGGTTCTGATGCACGCGATTGAGCGTAGGCCCCCATCTGCTAGGGTGTCATACGATGGCGGTGGGGCCGGAGACCAACCAATGACGCGAACGACACTCCTTCTGCTCCTCGCGCTCGCCGGGTCGGCGGCACCGGCGGCGGCGCAGTCGATGTTGAAGCCCCCGCCGACCGACACCAGCCTGCCGCGCCAGAAACTCGTCACCGTCTACGGCACCGACCAGTGCCCAAAGCAGGTCGACCCCGACGAGATCATCATCTGCGTCCGCAAGCCCGACGAAGATCGCTACCGCATCCCGCCGTCGGTGCGCGTCGATACAAAGGCCGATGGCGCGTTCGAGGGGTCGAACCGCAAGGCGCTGCTCGGCGATGCCAGCGGCGGTGCGGGCGGCGGCATCGGCTCGTGCTCGGCGGTCGGCGCGGGCGGCGGCACCGGGTGCAACCAGGCGATGCAGGACCAATACCGCGCCGCGCGCAAGGCGGGCGAGGTCAATTCG